>JACRFB010000014.1 GCA_016218045.1 Ignavibacteriota bacterium | reverse complement strand
CGAAAATAGGTTGATCGTCAAACGTGGGCTGTGTACGTTGCTGCATAGCAAGCCTCCGCGAGGTGTGGATGTTTTTGGGCAAACAGAAATCTAAACACCACGTGCGAGGCTTGCTATGTTAAACATCGGGTCTCTCCCGCTGTCCCTACCGTGTGGTGTGCAATATCGCGTCAACAACGGCGTGGGCTGATTTGACACAATCGCCGACGGAGATGCCGCCGCGGTAATTGCAGCAGTAGTGGAGGCCGGGATTGTGATGCTGGGAGTCGTCGAGTTCGTGCATGCGGTCGAGATGGCCGTGTGTGTACTGCGGTATCGCGTGCTCCCACTTCGTGATGTGCAGAAACGCGGGCTCGTCGACGATGCCGAGCAGCTCGCGCAGCTCCGCGCGCACAAGACGCGCGATGTCGTCGTCGGGCAGCAGCGCGTTGCCGGGCTGCCGCGAACCGCCGACGAAGGATGTAAGCAGCGCGAGTCCGGGTGCGGTTCTGCGCGCGAATATCGTGCTCGTGAAAATCGTCCCGAGTATGCCGCGACGCTCCTTCTGCGGGATCAAAAAACCGAAGCCGTCAAGCGGATGCGCTCCCTCGCGGGGCCGGAACGCGGTGATCACCACGGCGACGGGCGGGTATGGAATCGCGCGTAGGGCCTCCGCGGCGCGCGGATCACAGTCCCCGACAATTCGCGCGGCCGAAGCCGCGGGTGTCGCGAGTATCACCACGGGCGCGGTGTATACTTTTGCCTCGCCCGCCATGGTCGCGTGAACACGATACATCGTCACGCCCGACTGGTCGTGTCTCTCGACACGTGCAACATCCACGCCCGACTCCTTCCGTCCGAGCCGCGCGGCAAGCGCGCGCGGCAACGTCTCCATTCCGTCGACGAAGGAAAACATCCTGGCGGACTGCTTGGACTTTTCGGGATTCCGTTTGCGTTCGCGGGCGCCCGCAATCTGGCCGCGTATCAGACCCCCGTACTTCTGCTCGAGTTCGAACAACTTCGGGAAGGCCGCGCGCACACTCAGCGTGTCGGGATCACCCGCGTACACGCCGGCGACAAAGGGGTTGATCGCGTAGTCGAGAAATTCCGTGCCGAGACGACGACGCACAAAATCGGAAATGCTCTCGGTCGAATCCGGAGCACTCGGTCCGATAAACGGCTCGCGGAACAGACGCAGCTTTGCGCCGAGTGAAAACAGCGGCGTCGCGAAGAAGGCCGGCGGCGACATCGGTATCGGAATCAGTCGTCCGCGCTTGAGGATGAATCGTTTCTTCGACCTGTCGTCGGCGTACATTTTCTCGGCCTCCACACCCGCGTCGCGGATCAGCTCCGTCAGCAGCGGCGTGGTCTCGAGTGTGCTGTTCGGCCCCGCCTCCACGAGATGTTCACCCACGCGGAAACTCCGTATGGCCCCGCCGAACCTTGTCTCTTTCTCCAGCAGCAGCACGTCGCGCCCCGCTTCCTGCAGTCGAAACGCGGCGGTGAGGCCGGAAATACCGGATCCGATTACGATGACGTCGGCGTGTGTGTACTGCAATTCCGGAAGAGGCATATTCACAGGAGGAACGGAGGAAAGGAGATATGTTTTTTCACCATTGGCCTAAAGCGACTGTGTCTAACCGTCGAACGGTCTTATCGTCTAATCGTCCAACCGTCCACTATTCCCGCTCCCCATTCCGCTGATAGCGTCGGGTAACGAGACCGGCGAGCGCCTCGATAAAGAGGGGCGATTCGTTGAGGGCGGGCATGACTTCGAAATGGGTGATGCCCGCGTGTGCGGCCTCGCGGCGCAATTCGATGTTGAGTTCGTGCAGGGTCTCGATGTGGTCGCTCACAAAGGCGACGGGCACAACGAGCAGATCCGACACACCCGCGGCGGCGAGTTCGAGTGTCTTCTTCACGGTGTCGGGTTCGAGCCACTTTGCCGGACCCACCTTGCTCTGAAAGCTCAAATGAAACGGCAGGTCGTGCGCGCGTGTTTCCATGACCGCATCGACGGTTGCGCGTATCTGGAACGAATACGGATCACCCTGCTCGACGAGTTTCACCGGCGTGCCGTGCGCGCTGAATAGCAGCACCACATTGTCGCGCCGCGCTTCGGGAAACAGCAGCAGTCCCTCGTTGATGCGCGCGTTAACCGCCTCGATATAGGCCGGATCCGTGTGATACGACTTGGTGCTGCGCACGTGGGGCCGTGCCGTGCGGCGCTGCCGCCGGAGATTGCGCCATGTCTTGAAACACGATCCGCTCGTGGTCTTCGAATAATGCGGGTACAGCGGCAGCAGATACACATTCGTGAAGCCCTCGCGCTCGAGCTTCTCCATCGCCTCCTCGATGAAGGGATGCCAGTAGCTGAAACCCAGTTCGACAGACACGCGCACCGACGGACCAAAACGCGCGCGCAACACATCGGCGAGTGTATCGGCCTGCCGCCTGCTGATGTCGGCCAGCGGCGACTTGCCGCCGATCATGGCGTAGTTCGCCTTCACCACTTCCGCGCGGCGTTTGGCGATAAAACGCGCGAGCGGTTTGCGCGCAAATTCCATCGGACCGAAGGAGATGATCTCCTTGTCGAGAAACAGATTCTCGAGGAAGGGCCGCACGGCGTCGAGCGACGTGGGCCCGCCCATGTTCAAGAGTATGACACCGAGATTGTCCATGCGCGCCCGCTCAGATGGTTTTCGAAAACACGGGTTTCTGCGCGCTCTCCTGCAGATGCGCGTCGAACACCATGGCGATGTTGCGGATCACGAGTATGCCCATGTCGCGCACGGTGATGCGGCCGTCGGACACGTCCACGAGTCCGTCCTTCTGGAATTCGTCCAGAGCCGCCAGCGCGTCGGCAAAGGTCGCGGAAAAATCGATGCCGTATTCTTCCCCGACGGCGAGCATGTCGAGCTGGAACGAGCACATCAGGCGCATGATGACGTCGCGCCGCAGTATGTCGTCGTCGGAGAGCAGATATCCGGCGTGTGTCGCGGCCTCGCCGCGATCGAGCGCGGCGTAATACTCGCCGAGAGTTTTTACGTTCTGCGCGTAGATCCGGTGGAACTGGCTGATGCTCGTTGCGCCGAAGCCGTAGATGTCGGCGCCCGCGTGTGTGGTGTATCCCTGGAAATTCCTGTACAGCGTGCCGTCGCGCTGCGCCACCGCGAGTTCGTTGTCGGGTTTTGCGAAATGGTCCATGCCCACGTACACATAGCCGGCGTCGTTCAGCTTCTCGATGGTCGCAACAAGGATGCGCAGCTTCTCCTCGGGCGACGGAAGATCCTCGGGCCGGATCAGCGACATGTGTTTTTTCATCCACGGCACATGCGCGTAGTTGAAGATGGCGAGGCGGTCGGGATTGATGTCGATGACACGGTCGAGCGTGTGTTCGAAGGTCGAAAGGGTCTGATGCGGCAGGCCGTAGATGAGATCGAGATTGACGCTGCCGAAGCCGAGTTCACGCGCCCAATCGAGCACGCGCCGCGTCAGGTCTTCGGGTTGTATACGATTGACAGCCTGCTGCACGCGCGGATCGAAATCCTGCACCCCCATGGAGATGCGGTTGAATCCGCCCTCCTTCAAGGCCACGAGATGATCACGTGTCATGTCGCGCGGATCGATCTCCACACCCGCCTCGACGTTGTCGTCGATCGGGAACAGGTCGCGTGTCACCCCCGCAAGATCGCGTATCTCGTCGGGCTGCAGATATGTCGGCGTGCCTCCGCCCCAGGCGATCTGCGCCACACGCCGGTGCTCCGCGATTTTCGGACGCAGCAGCCGCAGCTCGCGCTTCATCTGCTGCACGTAGTGATTGATCTTCGCGCGATCGCGTGTCACCAGCATGTTGCAACCGCAGAAATAACAGAGCGTGTCGCAGAACGGGATGTGGAAGTAGAGCGAGAGCGGCGGCGCATCGGAGGCCGCGTTGCTGCGCTCGATCTCGGCGATGTACTCGGCACTCCCGAAGTCGGATGTGAACAGATTCGCCGTCGGATAACTCGTGTACCGCGGTCCGGGCCGCGAATATTTTTTCAGCAGCTCTGTGTCGATGTGGGCGAATTGGCGTTTCATAGTATTCTTTCTGGATAATCTCTTCGCAGGAGACGAGGGCGGGGGACGAGGGACGGGGGACGGCCCATATTTTTCCTCCAGCCATGCGCTCCTAGATCCTGATTCCCATCTCCTAGTTTCTAGATCCTCTCTCCTATCTCCTCGTTCCTCGGCGCACCGCCTCGATCAGGGCGCGCGCATGTGCGGGCGGCACGTCGGGATGTATGCCGTGGCCGAGATTAAAGATGTGCCCTGGATGTGGCCCGAAGGACGAGAGAACGGCCTCGGCCTCACGGGTGATGGTTTCTGGTGTGGAGTGAAGTATGGCCGGATCGAGATTGCCCTGCAGCGCGACACGGTCGCCGATACGCTCGCGCGCCTCGCCGATGTCGACGGTCCAGTCGAGTCCGACCACATCACATCCGCAGTCGGCGATCTCGTCGAGACAGGTGTTGGCGCCGCGCGCGAACACTATGACGGGAACGTTGGTGCGGCGTTTGACCTCGGTCACGATACGTGAGATGCTCGGAAGGGAGAAGGCGAGGAATTCCTTTTTGGTGAGCAGCCCCGCCCAGGTGTCGAAGATCTGCACAACGTCGGCGCCGTGCTGCGTCTGCAGCACGAGGTAGTCGATGAGCACATCGGTGAGTGCATCGAGCAGTGCCAGCAGCGTCGAGGGATCGTCGTACATCCAGCGTTTTGCCGCGAGGAAATCCTTGCTGCCCTTGCCTTCGACGGCGTACGCGGCCAGAGTCCACGGCGCGCCGGCAAAACCAATGAGCGGTACACGGCCGTCGAGTAATCGTTTGGTCAGCGCCAGCGCGTCGTACACATAGCGCAGCCGCTCGGCGGCGCCGTCGCCGCGCAGAGCATCAACATCGGCGCGCGAGCGCAGCGGTTCGGGGAAACGCGGACCGCCCTTTCCCTCCTCCACCACGAGGTGCATGCCCATGGCTTCGGGCACCACGAGTATGTCGGAAAAAATGATCGCGGCGTCCACACCCACCAGATCGACCGGCTGTATGGTTACTTCCGCGGCCAGTGCGGGTGTCTTGCACAGCGTCAGGAAATCGGTCTTCGCGCGCACCGCGCGATACTCGGGCAGGTACCGCCCCGCCTGACGCATCATCCACACGGGCGTGCGCTCCACACTCTCGCGCCGCGCCGCCCTCAACAACAGGTCATTTTTCATTGTTCTGAATTCTCTTATGTCTCATGTCACATGAACAAACACTTTCTACCTTCACCATTCCACTTTCCACTTTCAACCTTCACTCTTCACTCTTCACCCTTCACTCTTCACCATTCCACTTTCCACTTTCAACCTTCACTCTTCACTCTTCACCCTTCACTCTTCACCATTCCACCTTCCACTTTCCACCTTCCACTTTCAACATTCATCATTCACCCGATATCCATATGCAAATCCGGATCCAGCTCGATTTTTTTCTCCGAGTCGAGCCGTGCGGCGATCGCTTCCGCAAAGGCCTCGCCCGTCTGTTCCGGCGCGATGATGTCCACGCGTAATCCGCTGCCGAGTGCGGCCGCGGCGGTGGTCTGTCCTATCACGGCCACCAGCACCGTGGCCTGTTTGAAGTCGGGAATGACGGTGGTGAATGCGCGCACCGCGGAGGGTGAGAAGAACGCCACGCAGTCGATCGCGCCCTCGACAAAGAGGCGGTCGAGTTCGCGCAGATCCGACGGGGTTGCCGACACTGTGTGATACACCACGACGGAGTGCAGCCGCCCGCCGCGCGCCTCGATGATACGCGCCGTGTCGTCGCGCGCTATCTGCGAACCGGGCTGCAGGAAAAACTGATTCGAGACGTCGCCCAGTGCGTCCGCAAGCGCCGCGCCGTTGGCCTGCGCGGGTTGGCCCGCGATGTCGAGACCCTCCTCACGCGCGGCCGCGGCCGTTTTCTCGCCCACGACATACACGGGCGGCACGTCGGCCGGAGCGACACCCAGCGATCGGACGCGCGCCATAAAAAAACGCACGGCGTTGACACTTGTGAAGAGCACGGCCGTGTACACACCCAGCGCGTCGAGCGCACGGTCGGCCTCGGACCAGTCGTCGGGCTGCGTGATGTCGAGGAAGGGCTGATGCATCACCGACACGCCGCGCGCGGCGAGGGTCTGCTCGAACGGGCCCGCTGCGGAGAGCGGCCGCGTCAGCAGAACGGTGCGCCGCGTGATGTCCCAGCCGCCTGTCACGCCTCCGCTCCCGCGCGGATGGTGTCGAGTATCTCGCGCGCGCCGCCGCGCAGCAGTCGCGCCGCAAGACGCGCTCCGAGTGCCGCCGCCTTGCGCGGATCGGTGGTGGACATACGTCCGTCGATGCGCGTTGTGCCGTCGATGCTTCCCACCATTGCGTCGAGCACCAGCTCGCCCGCGACAAAACGCGCGTAGGCCCCGATGGGAATCTGGCAGCCGCCTTCGAGTTCGCGCAGCAGTGAACGTTCGGCGTCGGTTGCCGCGTGTGTGGGAGCATGATCGAGCACGTGGGTGTACCGCAGGGTGCGCTCGTCGTCGCCGCGTGTTTCAATGCCCAGCGCGCCCTGACCGACGGCGGGAAGTATCAGCGAGGTGGGGATCACCTGCGCGACCCGCGCGGTGAAACCGAGGCGTTTGACACCCGCGTGGGCCAGCATCATGCCGTCCCATTTCGAGGCGTCGTATTTCTCGAAACGTGTGTTGAGGTTGCCGCGTATGTCGACGATGCGGAGGTCCGGCCGGTGGTGCAGGAGCTGGCTGCGGCGGCGCAGGCTGCCGGTTGCGATTGTCGCGCCTTCGGGCAGCGCCGCGAGTGTGGGCCACGTGCGCGAGATGAGCGCGTCGCGCACATCCTCGCGGCGTGTCACCGCGGCGATGTGCAATCCCTCGGGTGTGGCGGTCGGAAGATCCTTCAGACTGTGCACGGCAAGATCCACGCGCCCGTCGAGCAGGGCCTGTTCGATTTCCTTGGTAAAAAGACCCTTGTCTCCGATTTTCGACAGCGCCTGGTTCAGGATTTTATCGCCCGTGGTTTTGATGACCCGCAGTTCCACACGCAGGGTGCGGAAGCGTTTTTCGAGGCGGGCCTTGATGTGTTCGGCCTGCCAGAGGGCAAGCGCGCTGCCGCGTGTTCCGATGACGAGTGTGTCGCTCATGAGTGGGTCTGTTCCGGATGTTGTCGCCGCTCCTCCGCGTCGAGATCGAACAGTTCGCGCAGGACCTGCAGTCTCGTGGCGAGTATGGTGGAGTCCGATACCGGCTCCTTGAGACTCACCATGGTGGGATGAAGCAGCTTGTTGATGATGCGTTTGGTCAGCATGTCGACGGTCTCGAGTTCGACGCCGCCGAGTTTGTTGCGGAAACGCTCGATCTCGGCCGCGCGAATCGATTCGAACTTTTCGCGCAGTTGCTGTATGGTGGGCGTCGCCTCGAGGGCGTTGAACCAGAGGAAGAAGTTCACCACTTCCTCGGTGACGATGATCTCGGCGCGCGGAATTTCGGCGCGGCGTTTTTCGATGTTCTGGTCGACGATGTTCTGCAGCGAATCGAGATCCTTGAGGAACACGCCGGGCAGCGTGTCGATGGCGGGATCTATGTCGCGCGGAAGCGCGATGTCGATGAGCAGCATGGTGCGGTTCTGCCGGTGTTTCATTGCCCGCGCCACCATCTCGCGTGTCACCACGATGTCGGGCGAGGCCGTCGCCGACACCACGATGTCGGCCTCGTGCAGCACGTCGGGGAAACTCTCGTAGGGCACGACACGCGCGTGCAGTTCGGAGGCGAGCGACACCGCGCGTGCGTGTGTGCGGTTGGTCAGCGTGAGATCCTCGAGCCCCTTCGAGAGCAGATGACGCGCGGCCAGTTCGCCTGTCTCGCCGGTGCCGATAAGCAACGCCTTCTTGGTGTGGAAGTCGGTGAAGATGCGTTTGGCAAGTTCCACCGCGGCGAAACTGATCGAGACGGCGCCGATGCCGAGCGAGGTCTCGCTGCGCACGCGTTTGCCTGTCCGCAGAGCGCCCATGAACATGTGGCTCAGCACGTTGCCGGCCGTGCCCGCGCCGCTCGCGAGTTCGAAGGAGTCCTTGACCTGCCCGAGTATCTGCATGTCGCCCAGCACCTGCGAATCGATGGCGGAAGCCACGCGGTACAGGTGGCGGACGGCTCCGCAGGTAAAGAGACGGAAGAAGTGTGCGTCCTCGAGACGCGCGGAGGGGCGCAACGCGCGCAGTGCCGCGATGAGCTGTTCGCCCGACACGGCTTCGTCGTCGGTGAGCGCGTACAGTTCCGTGCGGTTGCAGGTGGACACGATGGCCGCCTCGCGCAGGAAACCGTCGCCGAAACGCGCGAGGGCCTCCTCGATCTCATGCGGCGCGAGGTGCAGGTGTTCGCGAAGTTCGACCGGGGCGGTGCGGTGATTGACGCCCACGGCATACAGCATCATCGGCACGCTGTGCCCTTTCCTGTCGTGGTACTCGTGCGGAGGGAAACGGCGTCTTGCATCAGAAAAACCTGTGAAAGCCGCTGAAGAAGGCGTTGACAACGGTGAATGAAAGCATCGAGAGCACGAAGCCGGCGAGCGACAGCGTGATCACGCGTTTGCCGTCGAGCCGCAGCGCGTACTTCGCCACCAACACCACGGCGTAGAGTATCCACACGGCGCCCGTTGCGACCAGCTTCGGATCCCCGTACGAGAAATTTTGGAACGTGCGCGGCAGCCAGAATCCGCCGATGAGAATCGCGACGGTGAGCAGCATAAATCCCAGCACCATGGCCACGCCGCTGAGGCGCTCGAGTGATTCGAGACTGGGGAGATGTTTAAAAAAGGATCCGAAATCCCCTTTTTTTAATTCCCTGTGCAGCAGCAGATACAGCATGCCGTACACGGCCGAGATGGCGATGCCGCCGAAACCGAACACGGCCGACGAGACGTGCAGGCCGATGCCCATGTTCGAGAGCACCGGATTCGGCGCCTGCGAAACCGGCAGCTTGGTGCCCACGGCCGAGACCAGTTCGAACAGCGAGGCGAGGCAGACGAGGAAGAATCCCGTGCCCTTGATGTTGGTGCGGAACTCGATGACCGTGTATGTGGTGATCACGGTGAACGCCACGAGTGACATCATCTCGAAGATGGTGGTGACCATGCAGTGCCCGTGTTGGGCCGTGTGCAGTCCAATGGCGAAAAAATGAGTGACCGTGGTGGCGAACAGCAGCCGCGACTTCCAGAGTTTCGCAAAGGCCTCGTCGCGGAAAAACGCCAGACCGTACGCCATGGCGGTCACCACGTACAAAACGGGCAGGAACACATCGGCCAGACTGCCGAGCAAGGTCACAAACATCAGGTGTATCTATCCGGAATTAGTCTATTGCGATCCAATCGTCCATAAATATCGCAAATTGCCCCGAGACTTCCTCGCGCCCGCCACAGGGGACGGTTTTCTCCACTCCCGTTTGTATAGAATGTCGTAGAAAACGATTCCCATCCCGCTTCGCGGGTTCTCTGGACTCCGATGCCGCGTCCCGTCCCACGCCTGACGGCGAGGTAGATGGGTAGATGGGTAAATGGTAGTTGGTAGATGGTAGATGGTAGTTGGGTAGATGGTAGAGCGCGATAGGCGTTGTTACTTGCCACTTTTCCACTTTGCTACCTTCCACGATTTCCTGAGCCCCGGAGGGGCGACATTCACCAACCCACGCGGTCAGGCGTGGGAATGCGACGCGGGGGGAGAACCCAAGAGCCCCGGAGGGGCGACATTCACCAACCCACGCCGTGATGCCTGGGAGTGCGACGCGGGGGGAGAACCCAAGAGCCCGCGGAGCGGGCTCAACGGACGATGAGACGATTAGACCGTCAGACGATCAGACGATTAGACGATTAGACGATACGATTCCTTCCTCGATCCATTTTGCGTGTGCGTGAGTCGCGAATGACATCCGACAGGGGCGACCGGCGGTCGCCCGGCACCGCCGCGAACCACGCATGAAACACCGCACAAAACAGATCAGTCACCCTCGCCCGGGAACGGGAGAGGGCCGGGGTGAGGGTGCGCGTTCCGATGTCCCGTCGTGCCTCGACAAGTTCGTCATGACACAACTCCCGCTGTCCCGCTCTCCCGCTGTCCCGCTGTCCCGCTCTCCCGTCGCGCTTTCCCGCTTCGCGGGACTCAGCGAGACACTATTTCGTTGTTCCGCTCCCGCTGTCCCGTCGCGCTTTCCCGCTTCGCGGGACTCAGCGAGACACTATTTCGTTGTTCCGCTCCCGCGCTCCCGCTCTCCCGCTGTCCCGCTCTCCGATTCATGGATACGACATATCCCCTTTTTTCGGAACTGCGCAGGTGTTAGTTTTCCCGCGAACTTTTTGTCACTCTACCGGAGCACCCCCATGACAGAGCAGGATACGATGGAAACCAGGATCGAGGAAGTTATCGATCGGGAGATACGTCCGTACATCGAGATGGACGGCGGGAAAATCCGTTTTGTCGAAATGAAGAACAACGTCGTGTTTGTGGAACTCGCCGGCGCGTGCGGCAGTTGTCCTTCGTCGACACTGACGCTCAAGGGCGGCGTCGAACGCATCCTCAAACGCCGCTTCCCCGAGGTGGAAAGTGTCGAACTCGCCGGGTTGGGCGCCATGTTCTCGCGCTGACCGCATCCGTTAAAAAAAACACAGGGCCGCCGCGTTCGTCGCAGCGGCCCTGTGTTTTTCAGGGCGGAAGTTTCTTCGGATTATCGGCTCCGATACTCCTGTATTTAGCGGATCACGACGGAACGCTGCGCAAGGCGCGTTCCGCTCTCCACTGTCACCATATAGGTGCCCGGTGTGACACCCGCGGTGGGTACGCGTGTGTGGCGTATCCCTTCGCCGGGATCGAGCGTGCCGCGCCAGACAACGCGACCGAGCATGTCGGAGAGGCGGATTGATCCGGCGGCGCCGGGAAGAGAATACGTGACGGTCATGTCGTCGCCCGCGCGCGCGGGTGCGGGGTACACGTCGTGCACTTCGGGCGACGGCACCTGGAGCACGCGACCGTCATCAACCCCGGTCAAGTTGACGTGGAACCAGTCGAAACGCGCGGGAATGCGGCTCGTGGTCACATTGCCCTGGCCGTTGGCCGCCTGCAGGCCGATCTTCGGACTGCCCCCCGAGGGGAAGGCGGTGTTGCGTTCGGCGATGATGGTCCAATCGGTGTCGTTCGTAGTCACCATGGCGCGGTACATCGTCCCTCCGTTGCGCGAGAGACTGAGCTGCACGGTGCTCGAGGTGATGTCGGCCACGAAGGAAATTTCGGTGCGGCCGAGCTGTTCGATTTCCATCCACACACCGTTGATGTTCTCGTGTACGCCGCGCGAAACGCGGATATAATTGTCGTCGTCGAGGCGGTAAATGAGCCCCGCATTGTGCAACGACGAGTCGGGGGAAAATTCGATCTTGGTCCGGAAATTAAAATCGGGCAGGTTGGGTGCGGGCTGCAGCAGGATGTTCTTGACGTCGTTGTAATCGGTGCCGTTTAACGCGCCGGTTTGTGTCATGATCTGCAGCTTCGATGCGTCGAGCGACCAGTACGGACGGTCCTCGCGCACCCAGCTCCACCGCGAGTCGAGCACGAAGCCGTTGAACTCGTCGTCGAAACTCTGGGCGGGCAGTACTGTGGGAAATACCGCAAAGAACAGCAGGGCAAAGACTGCAAACATGCGAATCATAAGGGCCTCCTTGAGGTTGCGTGTGGTGTACTCCCAGAGGGTCGAATCCCGGTACGTTATACCGGACGTGCCGTGCTCCGCGATCGGCAGGCAAAATCCGTATTTTTTTCTCGCAGATCAAGGCAATGTCCCGTGCACAGAGATGTGTGTTCCCGCATCTCACACACGAATCCGTTGCGGCGCGGGACACGCTTCGGTCTTGCGCTTGATTCGATTTTCCGATACAATTGATCCCATGCATCCACTTCTCCCTCCTGCCCGCAGCACACGCCCCGCTCGTGTTGTGTTTGCCCTCGCGCTGGCTTTCGCGGCCTGTGTGGCCGCAACGCCTCTCGCCGCACAGCCCCTGACCGTCCATCTGTCGGACGTGGATTTTACCGGCTTGCCGACGGTGAAACTCAAGATCTGCGCCGAGCGCGGCGGAGCGCTGCTCCGGGGTCTCGATGCCGACAATCTCACACTAACCGACAACGGCGTCCGCCGCCCGCTCACGGTGCGCTGTCCCGATCCGACCCGCATCAATTCCGTGGTCATGGTGCTCGACAACAGCGGATCGATGCTCGGAGTCATGCCGAAACTCATCGAGGCGGCGGGACGCCTCGTCGACAGTCTGGGCGCTACCGATGAATGCGCCATCGTGACCTTCGGCCGTTTCATCACAGTCCGCCAGGATTTCACTACCGACAAAACGCAGCTCAAAACGGTGCTCGCCGCACTGGTGGCCGAAGGCGGCACACCGCTGTACGACGCATCATTACTCGGACTCGACATACTCTCGGCGCGGCCGGGCAACAGGCATGCGGTGATCATCACCGACGGCGAGGACAACATGAGTGTGAACACCGCCGCCGCGGTGGTTGCGCGCGCGCAGGCGAATACGATCAAGATCCATTCGATCGCGTTCGGGATCACCGAGCCGTATCTCAGCGTCATGCGCGGATTTGCCACGGGCACGGGCGGACTCTTTTTCTCGGTGGTCCGTCCCAGCGAACTGACAAACGTGTACGAACGTATCGCCGCCGAAATCACCGAGCGCTGCTGCGTGGTGGAATATCAGGCGAACTGTACCGACAGTCTGCGCACGCTCGATGTGATCGTGCGTGTGGGCGCAGATTCAGCGCGCACGGTCGAATCGTTTGTCACTCCGTCACGGCCGCCCGCGGCGGTGCTGGCCGTGACCGTCCCCTCGAGTCTTGCACCCTTCGAGAGCGGCCTCGCCACGGTCACGCTGTCACCCGCGCCGGTGCAGACCCTCGCGCTCAATCTGCGCTTCACGGTGGAGTTCGACGAGAAGCTTGTAAAAATCGAACCGCTTCTGCCCTTCACCCTCGGCACGGTGGCCGAGAATCAAATCGTCACGATGACGCAGATCGCGCCGGGACGTGTGGCCTTCGGCATGAGCAACATCATCCCCGCCGCCGCCACGCAGTTGCTGGTCGGCTTCCCGATTCAGGGCCTGCCCGCAGATACGAGCCGTGCCGTTGAATTCCGCATCGTGGACGCAGTGCTCGACGGTTGTCCGGTCGTGCTCACCACGAGTCCCGATACGGTGGACGTCTGCCAGTGCCTGCGCCCCTTCGCGGTGGGTTTTCCGGCGGCACCCTCTCATTCCTCCGACGGAAACGTGGAGGTGCCGCTGCTCGTCCCGCCCGGCATGCTCGACCCGCGCACACGCGCCCTGCTGCGTGTCGACATCGCGCTGCCCGCCGATGCCGCGCTGCTCGACGTGTTGCCCGGCGACGTGTTCCCCGAAGGCACGGTGTTATCGTCGCGGCCCGATACGCGCACGCTGCGCCTCTTTACCGACGGCACGGTGCTCCCTGCGCGCGCCGATGGTGTGCTCGCCTCGCTGCGCCTCGCGGTGACGCAACAGATCTCGGCCACGGCGCTGCATATCGATCTTCTGCGCGCGCGGCTCTGGCAGCAGTGCTGTCCGTCGGATACCACGATCGCGGCGGGAGGCATCTTCATCGACGGCTACTGCGAGAAACTTCTGCAGCGCCGTGGCGACGCGCCCACAATGCGTATCGCGCCGCACCCTGTGACGCGCGACAACGGCGGAACGCTGCACGTGTATGTTCCCGAGCGCTTCGCGGGAGCTGCCTGCGAGCTTTCCGTCACCGACATGAATGGAAAACTGGTCCGCTCGCTTCCATCACGCGTCTTCCCGCAGGGCGAAACGCTGCTCGCTCTCGACGCGGACGGTATGCCCGCGGGCAGGTACATGGTGCTGCTGCGCGCGCGCGACACGGCCGCGGGCCTGTCGTTCCTCGTCGCGCGTTAGACCGCGAATAAAACACCGCGGGCCCCGGTGTGTTTGCCGGGGCCCGCGATTGTTTTTACGGATACGATTCGCTGCGCGGCTCTTAACGCGCGAGGAACATCGTGCGCGTCACCGAACCTTCGGAACTGCTCAGGCGGTAATGATACTGGCCGCTCGGCAGATTCTCTGCGGAGAATGTCATCGCATGGTGACCCGCTTCGAGCGACACACCGTCGAGCAGGCGCGCAACCTCCTGGCCCAGATGATTCATCACCGTAAGTGTCACACTCTGCGCGCTGGGCAGCACGAAGGAAATGTTGGTCGACGGATTGAACGGATTCGGAAAATTCTGCGACAGGTCGAGTGTTGCAACAGGACCGCTGTCCCGCACGCTGACGATCGACGAGTACGACACGCCGCCGTCACGATCGATCTGCTTGAGCCGGTACGACATGCCGTTTCCGCGCAGATCCATCGGGGTGAGTTTGTCGATGTATTTGTAGTTGTTCGGCGAATTGCTGGTGCCCTGCCCGGCGATGAATTCGATGGCCGTCCACTCGCGCAGATCGCGCGAGCGCTGCACCTCGAAACCGTGATTGTTGGCCTCGGTGGCGGTGCGCCAGGTGAGAATCACATCGGAGCCCGATACCCTTCCGCTGAACGAGACGAGTTCGACGGGCAGCGGCGTGCAACTGAGCCGTGTGGCGGGTCCGATGAAGGCGTTGAGCAGCATGCGCTGCAGATTTGTCGAGTTGGTGTTGTCGTGTCCACCCATGTAAAAGAACCACCCGAAGGACGGACTGTTATTGTAGCGCCGGCTCATCACCTTATGGTAGGTGATGTCGTTCACCTGGCGCGCGATGCTGTACGATCCGGTCTGATAGGTGCTGCCGGGATTCGTCTTCCAGTATGCGATGGCTCCGCCGGTGTTCTCCACCGATCCGATAAACTGACCGTAGAAGGTGCGCGCGCCCGAATCGGGATACGTCCATGTGCCGGGCGAGCCGCCCGGTTTGAACACACCCGCGGTGGTGAGCACCTGCGGCGAACTGAGTGCCTCGAAATCCCGCACCGCATCACACTGCAGATACACGTTGCCGTAGTCGATGGTGAAGTCCTTCAGGCGTGTGGCATCGGTGGCCGTGAGGGCATCCTCGTGCGGGATCATGATGATGGTGAAACAGCCCGATCCGGTTCCGGTGAGTGTGGCGACTGTCGGTACGCCGCCGGTGCCCGTCTGATACGCGCTGGACGGAATGCCGGCGTTGGTCAACACATCGGTCAGCAGATCGTGATTGTTCGCGTTGGACGAGTACACGTACGCACGCGGGATAAAATCGAGTGTATGCTCTATCGGGACATTCGTGAACGGGCTGAGCACCTGATGGACTGTGACGCCGTTGGCAAAGGCACGGAGCAGCGGACCCGCGACGCCGGTATCGGCCACGTCGACGATGAAGGGACCGCCGCGATAATTAAACGCCGAAGCGAAAGTCCCGTTCGTGCTGCGGTTCTTCACCTGATTTGCCGCGGCTGCAAAGTCGATCCCGTCATGGGATTTTGTGGTGGAATATGCCCAGTACACGCGGACGCCGCCCTGCCGGAGGTTGTACACCAATCCGTAGGCTTTCAGGATATTCCCCTGTCCGCCGCTGCCGACTAAGGTGGCGTTGTCCATGGGGATGATGAGCGAACCCTCGGGCACGTTCTGCGCGTGAAGCGCCGTGCCGCCCAACAGCAGGATCAGGAAGACGATGTATGTGTGTGACGGACGATTCATTGTATGACCGATTCATAATGTGTATGTGAGAGTGCGACAGTACCCCACAAGCAAGAACCGGACCAACAATTATATCCCGATATTTTCTATCTTTTTATCCTTTTTTCCACCCGGCGATAGTCTGACCTGTCCAATCCTGTATTAGGTTGGCCTCCGTGTTACAAAATTGAACAGGGGCTTCACAGCCCGGGGCGGTGCTAACAGCAGCGGAAGATGCGCGTCTCGCCGGGTGTGTTGTCCTCGTCCGTCACGAGCGCGTGTGTGTGCGGCGGCTGCCCCTTCAGGAGCACACGCCCCCACGACCGGAAGGCCTCGATGAGCACGACGATGGCGCAGATCATAATAAGAGCCGTCAGTCCGATATTCACCCAGCCCTGCACTGCCGTGGCGGGACTCTGCGTCAGCGGCCAGAAATTGTCGGTGATGTTCAGCACACCCGCCGTAAGTGTTGTTGTCGCGACAAAGGCCATGGGTACGAAGGTCACCCAGGCGTATTTGGCCTTGCCGGAATTGATGATGGCGCTGGTGCCGACGGCGAGCGCCACGACGGCGAGCAGTTGATTGGCCGTGCCGAACATGGGCCAGATGGTGCTGATGTTTCCCGTCCAGATAAAATAGGCCCACGCCGCGACAACGAGTCCGGTAGAAATGATGGTGCCCGGAATCCAGTTGACCCTTTCGAAGGGTTTCCACGCCTTGCCCACAAATTCCTGTACGAGGAAACGCGCCACGCGTGTGCCCGCATCGATGGTGGTGAGGATGAATAGGGCCTCGAACATGATCGCAAAATGGTACCAGTAGGCGACCAGCGTTTTCATGCCCGGAATGCCGGAGAATATCTGCGCAAAACCGATGGCGAGCGACACGGCGCCTCCCGTGCGTCCGGCGAGATCTTCACCGACGGCGGCGGAAAGGACGTCGAGATTGACGGGTGACAGTCCGAGCAGCGCGTACTTTGCCGCGGGCAGATTGATGGCGTAATAATCTCCGGGATGCAGCGAGGCCGCGGCCACGAGCGCGATGACGCCGACAACACTTTCCATGAGCATCGCGCCATAGCCGATGAAACGCGCGTCGCTCTCCTTGTTGATCATCTTGGGCGTCGTGCCCGACGACACGAGCGAGTGAAATCCCGATATCGCCCCGCAGGCGATGGTGATGAAAAGGAAGGGGAAAAGTTTTCCGTGTATGATGGGTCCGCCGCCCGACACGTATTCGGTGATCGCGGGAATTTTCAGGACGGGATTGACAACCACCACTCCCGCGATGAGCAGGAAGATGGTCCCGATCTTCATGTACGAACTCAGGTAGTCGCGCGGCGCGAGCAGCAGCCATATCGGCAGCACCGACGCGATGAAGCCGTACACGGCCAGCGCGATCACAATGCCGTTGCGCGAGAGCACAAACCACGATCCGATGGAGGAGTTCTGCACGTTGTGTCCCAGCACCACGGCCGCGAGGACTGCCACAACACCGATGATGCTGGCCTCGGTGATTTTGCCGGGACGGATCTTTGTCATCCACAGTCCCACAAATATCGCGATGGGTATGGTCATCGCGATGGTGAAGGTGCCCCAGGCGCTTTCACTCAACGCGTTCACCACCGCAACACCGAGTCCCGACAACGCGATCACCACGATGATAAGGATCGCGATCGATCCCACTGTTCCCGCGAGCGGACTGATCTCGCCGCGCGCTATTTCGGCTATCGATCTCCCGTTTCTCCGAATTGATGCGCCCAGACTGACAAAGTCGTGCACAGCCCCGCCGAGCACGACGCCGATCACCAGCCACAGGAAACCGGGGAGATACCCGAACTGCGCCGCAAGCACGGGACCGATCAGCGGACCCGCTCCCGCAATCGCTGCAAAATGATGGCCGAAGAGGACCCACTTATTCGTCGGCTGATAGTTCTGTCCATCGTTGAAACGATGCGCGGGTGTTGTACGCGCGTCGTCGAGGGCTATCACCTTCGCGGCGATGAAGGCGCTGTAATACCTGTATGCGATGGCCATGATACACAGGGCCGTAAGAACGAGGGTCAATGCGTGCATGGATGTCCTTTCGGGAGAGTGACGATCGCGGTGTGTCGCACCGCACCGGCACATGGCACCGTTTCCGGTGCTGTGTCGTGGTGTGCGGTGCGGGAGTACGGCAGAGCGGTTCTCAGCGCAGAATCATGAAACTCCGTGTGACGAAGCGCCCGTCGGCACTGAGGCGGTACAGATAGAGACCCGCGGGCAGATCGGATGCATCCCAGCGCGCATGATACACGCCCGGCACGCGCAATCCCGCGGCAAGTGTCCGCACGATGCGGCCCTCGGAATTGACAACGTCGAGCACGATGTCGGAGGTGTGATGCACGTCGAACTCCACGGTGGCCGCGTCGCCCGCCGGATTCGGGAAGGGCTCGCGCAGCGCCAAGCGCGTAGGCAGCGCGTCGGACGTCCGCGCGATGTCGAGCGCCCTGTCGCAGGCCCGGTTCAGCGTGTCCGACGAGAGCACGATCCCGGCATCCCACGTTTGCCAGCGGATATCGAACGGCGCGTTCTGCGTTTTGTTGTTGTCGAAACATACCACAAAACCGCCGAGTGTCGTGCCCGAGAGAATGCCGGTGGTGGTGCGGCTCCAGGTCACCTTCTGCGCGGTGTACGAGTACTGCCAGTCGGGCGGACCACCGATATACAGCGGCAACACCACCACGTCGGGTGTCAGCACCGTAACGTCGAACACCGACACGGGCGACGCCGGTGTATGCAGATTCGAGACGCGGATGTCGTAACAGCAGGGACGCACGGCGTCGGGCACCAGCCGCACGGTGTCGCGCGACGAGACCTGCGTCTGACATTCGACGAGCGCGCTGTCGCAGCACACGTCGCGTCCCCTGTTGAGTGTACACCACTGCAGTCTGATGGCCGAGCTGCCGCTCATGGGTTTGATCGACAGTTGGAATCCTTCCTTGCCGCCCATCGAGGGCACGCCGGAGCCGGAGTCACTGAACACGATCTGTGTGGCGCTGAACGTGGCCAGGCGCCATCCGGGCGGCGGTGTGGCGCCCGTAATCTGCGCGCCGGGTGTCAGCACGCGCAGGATAAATCCGTCGAGAACAGTCTGCTGTGTGTTCCGGTTGAAAAACGACGCCGAGAAGGTGCACGACTCGGAAGTGGGGCGTATGTAGAACGAATCACACGCGACACGCGCCTCCTCGCAGCGCACTGTGCCAGTTGCGCAGCAGAGCACCTGCGCATCGTTCAGGGAACACCACTGGTAGAAGATGTTCGGATTCCCCGCGGCTGCCTGCAGGGCAAATTCGAAACCGCCCGCCGAGGCACCACTCGCGAGTGTGCCCGCGGTGTCGCGGAACGTCATCGTGGTGCCCGTGCGCGATTCCACCATCCAGCCGGCCGGAGCCGTGGCGACGAGCACCGAACTGCCCGGCGTTGTGAGCGAAATGCGGAATCCGTTCATCGCGGACTTGGGCGTGTGCCTGTTTATGATCCGCGCCGTGAAGGTACACAGCTCGGGCTTGGGGACAACCTCGAGCGAATCACACAGCGTCTGCGCCGGTGTACACGACACAGTGACGCTGTCGCAACAGATCACCGCGCCGTTCAACATCGTGCACCGCTGCACAAGCACGGGGGATCCGGCGGAGACCGGCGCAATCGTGACGCCGAATTGTGCCGAACTGCCACCCGGCTGTACGGGTGAGCCCGAGGTCCAGGTAACCGACGAGGCGTCCTGCTGCGTAATCGTCCATGCGGCGGGAGTGGACTTCTGCGCAAAACTTGCGCCCGAGTTCAGTATGGTCAGCCGATACCCGTTGACCGGCCCCTGCGGGAGATGCGTGTTCATAAAGCCGAACGTGTATTCGCAGTCACTCACATGGGCAACGGTCATCGAATCGCAGCGTGTTTCCGCGGGCGGATCACAGGGGAAGGACACGGTGTCGCGATGTATGGTGGCACCGTCAAGCACACTCTCCCACTCGAGTACAATCGTCGCGCTGCTTCCGCCCGGCGGCCGGATACATGCGACAAATCCTCCGAGTGCCTGTCCGGTAGAAAGAGATGATGTGCTCCGAAATTCGGCCTGTGTCGCGGTGGCCGAAAGGCGGGACCACGGTCCCGTCGGTGCCCCTTGGAACGCGGCGCCTGGAGTCAGAAGCTTCAGGCGCAGGCCGTTGAGCGGACCCGCGGGAGTGTGTTCGTTGTGCAGCGTCATCGCGGTGCAACAGGCCCCGGAGACCGGCGTGGAGGCCGTCACATCGAGTTCGTCGTAGGATGTGGCCGTGGATGTACATCCCGCGATGAGAAGTGTGTCCTCACACAGGACTGTTCGTCCGAAAAGGGTTCGCCACGAGACCAGGATCGGTCCGCGTTTGCCCGGTGCGTTCTCGAAACAAAAACGGAAACCCGTGGCGTATCCCCGTGGTGTGAGTGACGACGAAGGGTCGTCAAACGTGGCATCGGTCGCAGTGTATCCGAGAAGCCGCCAGGGACCAGAGGGGGTTCCGACGATACGCGCTCCGGGTGTCAGCACAACGAATCGGATCCGGTTCACCGGAGACGCGGGTTCGTGTCCGTTGAATATCGTAAACGTCCGGCAGCATGGATCGGCCGCGTCCACCGTGTCACCCACATCGTCGCAGCCGGGAGCGAAGCAGCGCAGGGTCATTGTATCACGTGTCACCAGACCCGATGCCGCATCCCGCGTCGTCCATTCCACCAGAATCGAATCGTTCAGAGGCGCAGGGAATACCGAGGTCAGGAAACCGGTAATGACCGAATCGGGCTGCAGAGCGTTGCCGGCGGTGGTGGTGAAGTCGACCGTCGACGGCGTGCGCGCGAACACCCAGAAGCGGTTCGGACCGGTCGCCGCACTGTCCCACACGTGGTTCGGCGTAAGCAGGCGCACAGAAAATCCGGCGAGCGCCGCACGCTGCGGATTTTTGTTTTTGATCGTCCAGACAAATGCGCATCCTCCAGTCCCATTGCGCGAGGGGACCACGGTGACGGAGTCGATGTCGCGGCATTGCATGCTGATGCTGCCGCCTGTCACATTGCTGCCGCTCGACAGTGTGAGCCATGTGAGTTCAATGTCGTTGGTCACGCTCTGCACGCAGACTTCGAATCCCGCCTGCGTCGCGCCGTACGCCAGCGTACCGGCGGGCATCGAGAATTCGATCTTTGTGGGATCGGGAAAGGCGAAGCTCCACCCGCTCGGAGCAACGATCGACGAAAGGAAAACCGCTCCTCGTGTCGTTTTTATCGTGAATCCGTTCAGCGGCAGTTGGCCGGGATTTCTGTTGGTGAGGGAGATGGAAAAACAGCAGTCCGACAATCGCGTCACCCGCACCTCGTCCTGTGCGGCGAGCCGGGGAAACATGACCAGAAATAGAGCCGCCACCGCGGGGAGCAATCTCAGAATGCGCATGAATGGTCTCGCAAGATGGAGTATAGGTCCACGGAGCCGCGCGGCCGTATGGTTCACGGTCGGGCTCCACGAGCCGTAAAACGTGTACATCACAAAATGTACTCTTCCCGCGCGCGAATTTCAATTGCGGGGATTCGCCGCGCCATGCACGCGGCTCCGCCTTGCTTCGCGTGGCAGGACACGACTACTTTTGTTGTTTGCAGTGCATCCGACTTTCTTCAGGGTTTTCATGACAGCAACATCCCGTCCCGCCCTCCTTGCGACGCTTGCAGCCGCGCTTCTGCTTGGCGGCTGCTCGCTCTCCCGCAATCTTTCATCGATGGACGATCCCGACGACTACGAGGCCTACGCAAAAAAATGGGCTCCGTCGGAGGACGCCTTTATTGCCGTGCAGCGTCTTGCAAAACCGTACATCGACAAGCGCGACTGGGACGGAGCCGCGTCGCTGTTCGCGCGTTACGCGCCGTCGTTCCCGGGCATGGAAAAACGCTTCGCGGAAATAGATCGTGTTCTTCGCGCGCCCACCGCGAATCTCGAGGTGAAAAATCTCGGTACCGGGATCAACTCTCCCGCGAATGAAATCAAGCCGTCGATGACTGCCGACGGAACACGTCTCTACTTCGCGAGTGACCGCGAAGGCGGCCGCGGAGAACTGGATGTGTATGTCTCGAAATTTGAGAACGGCGCCTGGCAGCCGGCGCAGAATCTCGGCGAGCGTATCAATACGCCGGATCACGAGACGATCAACGGCATCTCCTTCGACGGCACCATGATTCTGTTGTACGGCGGATTTACGGGACACCGCGGCGGCGGCGACAACTTCTATTTCGAAAAAACGGAACGCGGTTGGTCGCCGATTCAGCACATCCCCGCACCGGTAAACGGGATCACGTGGGATTCGGACGCGTTTACCACCGCCGACGGGAAGGCCATGCTGTTCACCAGCGATCGCCAGGGCGTCATCGGCAAGGTGGTGACGAAAGGCACCAAGTTCCACGGCAGTGAGGCGGGCAATAGCGACATCTGGGTCAGCGTCCGCCGCGGCAAACAGTGGCTTCCGCCGATGAATCTCGGGCCCAAAATCAACACGCCGTTCTGCGAGCGTTCGGCCTTCCTTCATCCCGACGGGAAGACGCTATACTTCAGCTCCGACGGTCATCCCGGCCTCGGAAAACTCGACGTGTTCCGTTCCGTGCGGCTGCGCGAGGATTCGTGGACGGAGTGGAGCGAACCCGTCAATGTTGGAAAAGAGATCAACACATCCGAAGATGACTGGGGCTACAAGGTCTCGACCGACGGCAAGACAGCCGTTTTCTCCTCGTCCGAACTTCCCGGCGGATCGGGCCAGAACGATATTTACCTGATCGATCTGCCGACTGCCGCGCAGCCCGCAAGCGAGGTCGCCACCATCACCGGCCGCATTCTCGACGAGAACGGCAATCCTGTCGGCGCCACGATCCGCTGGGGCAATCTCGAAACCGGAACCGAGGAAGGCGAGGTGCAGAGTGATCCGCAGACCGGCGAGTACGTGGTCACGCTTCCGCTCGACAAATTGCACGAGCTGATTTTCCTGCGCGAGGGCTACTATCCGTCATCCACCAGCATCGATCTTCGCAGGAACGGCGCCAACAACGGACGGAACGGCAACGATCCGAACGGAAGGAACGGCAACGACCCCAACGGACGTAATAACGGGAACGATCCGAACGGCAGAAACGGCAACGATCCCAACGGACGCAACAACGGCAACGACCCGAACAATCCCAACGGGAACACCGACCTCCGCAACTTCGCGGTCGACATCAAGCTCACTTCCGTCGAGAGTTTGAAGAGCAAACGCGACAAGTACGGCGAGTTGCTCGCGCAGCGCGTTAACAACATCTTCTTCGATTTTGCGAAATGGGAATTACGTCCCGAATCGAATTACGAATTGGAGCGCCTGCGGCTCTTTCTGGAATCGAATCCCGACATACGCATACAGATCGGTGCACACACCGATGATGTCGGTTCGGACGATTTCAACATGAACCTCTCGCTGAAACGCGCGCAGAGTGTGGTGGACTACATTATTGCGAAGGGCATCAGCAAGGACCGCCTCCTGGCGAAGGGGTATGGCGAGACACGTCCGGAGGTCACGAACGACACCGAGGAAAATCGCGCGCGCAACAGGCGTGTGGAATTCCGCATCGCGGAATAAACAGAACGGCCGCCCCGCTGGCCTGGGCGGCCGCCCGTTTCTCACCGTTCTCGTGAGGAGGGTGCGATGAGCAGTGGCAGATTATTCGTAGTAGCTCAGGACCTTGACGGCGAGCAGATCCAGGTTTGACAGCACTGTTGCAACGGTTTCGTAGCTGTACTTGACGGACGGATTACCGTTGATTTTGACGTGTGTCAGGTTCAAGGCATTCGAATTGCCCACGAGTGTTGTGCCGAGCAGTGAGGGCGTACCGCTGGCACCGAGGTCGATGGTAAGACCGCCCGCAATCGCGATCACTATTCCCTTCCACGACACTTTTCCGCGCAGATCGAGCTGTCCGTCGACGACAAGTATTCCCGCGCCCTCGATATTTCCGTCCCAGTTCAAGTCGCCCGGAATGTACACGATCTCCGGATTTGCGAGTGTGCCATATACCGCGTTTCCTGAGTATTTCCCGGGCGCAAGTGTGCGTGTGGCCATCGACTTGTACAGGTCGCGCAACACTTTGATGCTGTCGCCGGAAAACACACCGACGCTCGGCGCGCCGCCCTGTCCCTGCACGTTCGGTGCGATACCACCCGTGTTGATGCTGGTCTTAAGATAGTCGGCGATCTTGGGATCCTCGGTTCCCACGCCCCAGACGGGAGGATTGCCCGACAGCGTCGTGCCGTCTATGCGGTAATCCCGTCCGTCGATGAGGAACGATTTTCCGGAGTTGGAAATCGCCACGGTGTCGCCATATACGGCCAGTGCGCTCTGCACGGTGGGGAACAGACTCGAGAGCCGTGCAATTGCACTTACCACGCGTGTCGAGTCGGCATAGGTGCCCGCGGAAGTGATCCTGACTGTATCGACACCGATGTCCACCACGGTGACGGTCACTGTTCCCCTGTCCACCGCAAGACTGGAAAAACCCGTTCTCCACAATTTATTCTGCCTCAGGCGCGACACGGCGAGATTCACGCCGCTGTTTGCAACATTCAATGCATGTTCAGCGATGAACTGATCGGTGGTTGTATCATTCGAACGATCCATTTCGCTGATGAAACCGAACACGGCTCCGCCAAGCAAAAGGGATGTCATCAATGCAAGTATCAGGGATGATTGGCCCATCGTCGTCTCTCCTTTATGATGCGAACCTCCGCGCAAGGCGCGGGAACGCCACGGATATCACTCGTAATAGCTCAGGATGTTCACTCTGTTTAGGTTCAGGTTCTGCATCACCGTCGCAATCGCCTCCGAACTGTAGATGGCGGAGGGATTGCCGTTCACTTTGACGGTCGTGAGGTTTGATGCGTTTGTGTTTCCGATCAACGCGGCGCCGATGACTCGTGGATTGCCCGACGAACCGAAATCGACGTACGTGCCGCTCGCCCGCGAGATCACGATGCCCTGCCACTGTACCGTGCCCGAAAAATGCAGGTGCCCGTCCACCACGAGTACCCCTGCTCCGCTGGTGTTGCCGTTCCACTGAAGATCACCTGGCACATACACGATCTCGGGTGCTGCAAGCGTCCCCAACACCCCGTTCCCGGCGTACTTTCCGGGAGGTATCGTGGTTGTTGCAAGACTCTTGAACATGTTGAAAATGACGGAAAGACTGTCGCTCGCGAAAGTACCGACACTGGGACTGCTCGTGCGGCCCATCACATTCGACGCTACCTTGCCCGCGACGATACTGTTTGTCACGTACGTGTCGATCTTGTCGAGTTGCACTCCCAGACCCCAGACCGGAGGATTGGTGGTAAGTGTCGAGCCGTTCGATTTGTAATCCCGCCCATCGATCTGAAAGGACTTGCCGGAGTTTTGGAACACGACCGAGTCTCCGAAGATGCTGAGCGCGGCATTAACCTCGGGTAATATCGAGGCGAGTTTGACGACGGCAATCACCGTGCGGACGCTGTCGCTGTACCGCCCTGACGATGTAATACGTACCGAGTCCTTTCCTATGTCCACCAGTGAAACTGACACATTCCCGTTGTCGACCGCCAGATTCGTGAATCCCGTGCGCCAGGTTTTTTCCTGTCGAACGCGTGAGATGGCGAGATTGATGCCGCTGTTTGCAACGTTTAATGCATGCTCGCCGACGAATTGGTTTGTGGTGGTATCGGAAGACGACCGCTGTTCCTGCATGTAGAGGACAACCCCTCCTGACAACAACAACGTGGTCATGAATACGAGTATGAGGGATTGCTGACCCATAGTGCCTCCTATGGATTGACGTTGCGCGGTGTGATTCTGATCTCGGAGGTGAACTGTTGAAAGGCGGTCAGGTCGTTCACATCCACCGCAGTAAATCCCTCCTGGAACTGATCATCCTGTTGTGTCGGGAAGCGTGATTCGACACGTATGCTGATGCGCACGGTCTTGACGTTGGCGATCGTCGCGGTCTCGACGTTGTTCTTGTCGTAATAGCGGAAGCGCAACGAGCAGATGCCAAGATCGGATCCGCTTCCCGCTGTCGATGTGCCGCTCATGGCGCTCGTTGCGTTGACACTGCGCCAGAGCAGGGTGTCGCGCGGATTCGGTGTGTACGCCACAGCGCCTCGCCATATGTACGTGATGGTATCAACCCGGCCATCGTTCTCGAGATCACCCCGGAAGACGAGGCGCCGCGGCTCACAGACGAGGAAGGCATTGCCGCTTGTTACCCGATGCCCCGCCTTCCGCAGATCGAAGAGCAGCAGCGTTGTTGCCGACTCCATCTGCATTTGGATGGTGGACGTGTTGGAGGCGGTCATTAGCGCCGCTTGGCGGTCCGTATTAAACCGCGCGATGCTCAACATGAGCAAACCCGCGAGGATGATGGACCCGACGATATCGAGATGTGTGCTCATTTCAGTACGTGACCACGTGCGACATGGTGAGGGGATACGTGGAATAGCGGCTGGTGACAGTGACCGTCACGCGTTTCGCCCAACTGACACCCGTGACCGTCTGCTGCGGGTTTGTCTGCGATACGTACTGCACGAGGCAGCGGATGGTGTCGCCTTCGGTGCCCCACAGGCAGCGCGGGGTGGTCGAAGGCGTGGTCCCGCGCGGCGGACTCACAAAGGTCAAACCGTGATAATCGTCGCAGTCGTTGATGTTTGGATAATACTCACCTGACGCCCGGCCGCAGCTTCCCAAATCGCTGAGTCGGACGACCTTTTTTGCGGTGAACGACACATCGAACGGCTTCGATGTGATTTCGTCCATCATCGAACGCGCGATAGTGATAGCGCTCTGCATGTTTGTATTCGAATCGAGCGATTCGGTGCTGTCGAGTACCAAGCGTTGGAAGTTGTTGCTTACAACTCCGAACAGCATGAATGCGCCGATTACCATCGCCATCTGTCCTGTATTCATTGCCGTCTATCCTCGCCTTTCCGCGGTGAGTGAAGGGAATCCATCCTTTGAAATGCAGCAATCCACGGACCAATGTGGTTGATGCCCTTCTACTCTCTGCTTTTGCATGAAATCTACACTGGCAGAGCAATGTTTTCAATGTTCTTACACTCGTCGCGTGCAATATTTGCAATATCCTCGTTGTATTACTGTCTTCCCTCCCTGCCCGCCATTTCTCCTGAATGAGGGAATAAAAAAAATCCCCCCCGTCTCGCGACGGAGGGGATTCGTACCGATTTGTGGAAATATCAGCGGGCGAGAAGCATCTTCATGACCTGCTGGTATTTCGGAGTTTCCATCCTGTACATGTACAGGCCGCTCGGGAGGTCGTCGGCATGGAAGACCACTTCGTACACGCCGGAGTTCTTTGTTTCGTCCACAAGCACCCGCACCAGACGGCCAAGGGCGTCGTGTACAGTGATACGAACGGGTGAAACCTCGGGGATCTCGTAGCGGATGACCGTGGAGGGATTAAACGGATTCGGACGGTTCTGGCTGATCACAAAACGGCTTCCAGCCTCGAGTGGACGCAGGCAATCGCCGGAGATCGTCACGGTGCCGTTGGTGACACGCGGGTATATCGAACCGTTGTTGATTAGAACACTGTCGAGAAGCTGGGCGGTGGTCGGCCACATGATGTTCGAGACCGCCACGCTGTTGTGATTCGGCGCCTGTCCGAACATCGCGACAAAGCCGAGCATCAGCAACGGTTTTTCCAGTAGATTCGGATCCAACGCCAGATACGTGCCGGGACTTGTAGCCTTGACACTCAACAGGTTCGTGGAAAGTTCTTTCACATCAACCTGCCAGCCATTCAGAAGCGTGCGACCGTCGTAGATGACCGGCTGCGACGGATCAAGGCGCAGAAGCGTCTCGGGAAGCGGGTTCCTCTGCTGGTCCACGTTGAAGAGCAGACGGAAATCGAAAGAGTTGATGCTCTTTCCTTCCGGATCGTCGACGTAGATCGGCACATTCACATGCTGCTGATAATAGGTCACCGGATCGTTCGGGATCACAAGCGACAGCGTGTACGGCAGGGCGGGAACGAAAACCCAATCCTGGCAGTATTTGCGGCCCGGCACGTTCTCCGAGGTCACCGACACGGTGAATACCAGATCGGCACCGAAGTCGCGGCGAATAAGCGGCTTGAGTCGCCACGTGGCAATTGCTGTGTCCGCGGGACCGATATCCTGCGGGGTCGGCACCTTCTCGAGACTTTCACCTGTAGCCAGCAGAACACGCGGCGGCAGGGCGAGTGTTGCTTTCAACCCCTTGGCAACGCCGCCGCCGGGATTGCTGATACGCACGGTGAAGATGATCTCTTCCGGCAGGTACAATCCTGTTTCGGGATTGAAGTGCAGTGAATCCTCGGGTGTTGTGCCGCAGGCAAGTTCAAAGTCCGGTGCATCGAGTTTCGGGATATAGATCTTGCACTCGCATTCCGCGGTGGGTGCATTCTCGGCATCCACCTTGAATTTGATGGTGATGGGTCCGCTCACGGCACGAGGCAGGGCCTGCAGCATCCAATCGAAGACGAAGCTGCTGTCCACCTGCAGTTTGTCGTCGCCGCTCAGGTCGAACTTGCGCTTGATGGGAATGAACGGTGCAACACCTTCCACATCGGGAGTCTGGATAATGATCGTCGCTTCCACCGAATCTGCATAATCGCTGCCAACATTTTTCACGGTTATCGACACCGGGAAAATATCGGGATTATACACACCGCGGGCAGCATCCACACGGATGGTGTCGGGGCAGGCACAGGCCACGTTGAAACGGGCGCTGCGGATGGAATCGATGATGACGGAGTCGCAACAGACGGCGGAGTTCTCGAACACGTCATAGACACGCACACAGATCTTCACCGTGTCAAGGGTCATGCGGTTTGCGGTGCGGAGCATCCAGCTCACCGTCACCGGGGCTGCGCCAGTCGGCATATCGTCGCTGACCGGTTTGGTAATGACGTCGCCCGGGGCCAGTTCGATGGACGGGGGCAGAAGAAGCTGTGCCTTCACAAACTTGCCGTTTGCGGTGCCGACGTTCCGAATTGTGACTTCGTACTTGAAGGGATCCGGCTGGTATTTGTGATTCACATAATCGACACGGTCGGTATTGATATCACACTGGAGATCATACACTGCCTGCCGCGCTGCGGGAATAAACACATCCACACAGCAGGTGTCGACGTAGGTCTTGCGCAGATACCCGCCCTTGCCCTGCACCTGGAAACAGAGGGTCACGGTGGTATCATTTATCCGCTTCACCGCGCGCATGTCGTATTCAACGACGAGCTGGTCGCCACCTCTCAGGGTGCCGAGTTCGCGGATGGGTGTGTTGCCGATGGGATCGGTCGTATCGATACTCACACCGCGGGTGCCGAGATACTGCAGCTTCGTCGAGTCGGAATTGCCGTCGTACACATTACGCACGCTGATGGCGACGCGGAAGGGATTCGGTTTGTAGTCGTTCAGGTTGTCGTCGAAAACGATGTCGGTGAACTGTTTTGAACACAGCGTCTGGAACACGGGAAAATACTCGTGTTCGACCCACACGCTGCGCTCACAATACGCGCTGGCGCCGTTGACCGTCGTGACGATCGCGCGGACGGTATCGAGTCCGTCGTTGCGCCGTTCCTGAGCGAGTCTCAACGTAAAAGTGACTGTGGCGGAATCACCACCGAGAAGGAAAGGGATGGCAGGCGCGCACGGATTGCTGAGCGCGATGAAGCGCGTGTCGATTCCCATGCATACGACAACATTCTTGGCGGTATCGGCCGAGATGTTGCGCACCGTCACGGACATGGTGATCTGATTCGGAACGTAGTCGTTCCCGCGGAAATACAGACTGTCGTGACTCGACGACATGCTGCAGCTAATTTTCGGAAATCCCGAAACGCCGGGTAACGTGCCTGCGCTCTGCGCCTGAAGGAAGGTCGCCGCCGCGAACAGTGTAAGCGCTGTCCACGCGAAGATGTACCTCTTTCTCATGGGATGCCTGTCGAGTCTGAAAGAAAAAGCAGGAAGGGAGGAAACTGGATTGTTGTTCCGGTTACACCGGAAAATACACGTCCGGGTGCAGGAAAGAATTCCTGCACCCGGACGCTGTCGTCAATCGTTGTGTATTGAAGCCGACTGCATGATACTAGCGGGCCAGCACCATACGCATCGTCTTGGAGTATTCACCCGCGTCGAGACGGTACACGTAGGTTCCGGACGCGAGACCCGAAGCGTCGAAGATCACGGCGTACTTGCCGGCCTTCTGCTTCGCGTTCACAAGCGTCTTGACCTCGCGGCCCAACTGATCGAACACGGTGAGACGGACGTTGATATCCTCACCGATCGAGTATTCGATAACGGTGGAAGGATTAAACGGATTCGGCTTGTTCTGTGCAAGGTTCCAGCCGCTGCCGCCCACCAGAGGCACGATGCAGTCGCCGGAGACGGTGATGATACCGTCCTTCTGGATAAGCTGCACGTCGGTACCCGCGTTGGCGTCATCGGTGCTGTTCATCGACGACACGAGGACACGATCCGTGCCGTTGACGTCGGCCGTGAAGGTCTCGACAAAGTCGAGGGCGCTCGCGATCGACTGCATCGATTTTTCGCCGCCGTTAAAGACCGCCTCGAACACCAGCACTGTCAGGATACCCTCACGGCGCGCATTCAGGGGCGAGCCGGTTGTGTAATCCTCAACACGGACCATGTTTTCGGGATCGGTGGAGGCAAGACCCTTTTCGCGGTACAATGTGGCGCGCGGACCACTCCAGCCACGGGCTGTGAGTGTATTCACGCTGACTGCATCCACGAAGCGTACGGCCTGCGGATCGAACTTCACGTTCATCTTGTAGGTGAAGATGTCCTTGCCGATGGTGGTGTCGATGTACACCGGCACCGTGATCTTGTCGCCGAAGCGGCCGACGTTGTCAAGCGGCATGTTCACCGTCACGATCTTCGGCGCACCTTCGATCGTCACGTCCATCTCGCATTTCTGCTGTTCGGCGTTGTCGGAGGAGAGAATAACCGAGAAGTGGCGGAGGGCGTCGGTGGACTGCCGCACCGGGCGGATGTTCCAACTTACGCTGGTCACACCCTGCACGAGCAGGTTGCCGAGATCCTTCATGGCTGTTTCACCGGCGTCGAGTGTCACACCTTCCGGCGGCAGAATCGTTGCGCGCAGGCGGTTGGCCTGGGCTGCACCGAGGTTCTGAATACGGGAGGTGATGGTGAACACGCTGTAATTACCGGCGGAGCCCTTCGTGCCGTTGTCGTCACGATAGTCGCCGATCGAGTAGTCGAAATGGAGCACGTCGTTGGTGTTCTTCATCGACGACTCAAGACCGCAGTTCAGGACCGGACGGCCGACCTCAGGGATGAACACAGGAGTGATACAATCGGTCGAGGGCAGATCGTCGGCTGTCACCACGAATTGGAAGTTAATGTCGCCGGACGTCACACGAGGAGTCGCGTAGATATTCCAGCTAATCCAACCGGTCGTATCCTTTGCGTCGAGGCGCAGGGCCACAAACTGCTCAGGATTATCGAGCACCTTCACTTCGTTCGACTGCGGGAGACAGATCACGCGCACATTGTCCGCGGGACGGTCGCCGTTGTTGGTTACCTTGGCCCGCACATAGAACGGGTTCTTTTCATACTCGCCGCGTGCACGATCCACCACGAGTGTCCGGAACTCTGCATCGCATGCGAGACTGAGCGTGGCCTTGGTCGCGGGCGGAATGATAACGTTGTCGCAGCACTCGCCTTCCTTGCCGAAGCGGTCGACCACGCGTGCGCAGAGCTTGAGCGACTGCGGGACCCCGCTGGTGTTGGCAATCGGTTTCACAAGCCAGATAACCTGTGTCGAGGCATTTGGTGCGAGATCCGGGAGGGGCTTCGTCGCGGTTTCACCGCTCGCGAAGATCAGACCCGGCGGCAGCATGGCGGTGATCTCGAGATCCTGACCGAGCGCCATACCCGCGTTTGTGACGTTTACCTTGAATTCGAAGGGATCGGGGATGTACTTGCCCGACGAGTTGTCGAACACGATGGCATCCGGCGCGTCGCAGACGAGGTTGTACTCGGCGGCGCGTGCAGGCGGCACGTAGACGGGAACCCGGCACTCGCCGATGATGAGGCGGTTGCCCAGTCCACCACGGCCCTGAATCTGATACACAAGCTCGTCCCAACCACCCACCGTGCGGCGGAGCGGTGTGATGCGCCATGTGTAGATTACGGTGTCACCAACGTTCACAATGTTCGTCGGACCTGTACCGACATTGATGATCGGGGTGTTGTCGACCGGCGTGAAGCGCGGCGGACCCACAAAGAGAAGCTGACAGTTCTCGGCGCGGGTGTCGCCCACGTTGATGGCCTTGGTCGTCACCGTAAACGGATTCGGGACGTAGTCGTTCAACTGATCATCGAAAGTCAGACGGTCAGGAGTCGCAACACACTCCATGATGAAGCGCGGACGAAGCTCACGTTCCACCCAGACGGGGAATTCGCATGTGGCGGCGGGGATACCGTCGCTGATCACCACGGCGCGGATGGTATCGTACCCGCTGACATCGCGCGGATTCACGCGGAGACGGAACGGCGAGTTCATGGTCGCGTCGTCGAAGTCGATCACACTGCCGGGAGCGAGGTCACCATAGTCACGCGAGGCGGGCGGCAGGATGTTGAAGCGCGTATCCTGGAGCACAAAGGCCTTCACGTTGTATGCGTCACCCGTGCCGACATTCTTGATCTGAATCTTCAGGTCGAAGGGCGTGGGTTCGTATTTGTCGACATTGAAATAGATCGTATCCGGTGCCACAAGCGCGCATTCGAGCTTCGGCATAACCACGGGCTTGATCTCGACCACGGTTTCACAACCGCTCGTGATGAGGGGAGTCTCCTTCGACCGGTACTTGATGTTGTAGGTCAGGAACTCGGAAATACCCTTGAGATTCTGTGCGGCGAGTCTGAAACCCCACTGGAAGCTCTGCGAGGTTCCGGGGAAAAGCACGCCGATCGTCTTCGGGTTTGTGTTGTCTGGGAAGCCGGGGTTGAATTCCTGCAGATAACCGACCAGCGACGAGTCGCCGAGTTCGATCTCCGCGGACACATCGGTGATGGGGGCACCGCCGGTGTTATTCAACGTCGCGGTGATCACCCACTGCGTCGGCTGATACTCCTGCTGCACCGGATAGTACACAACCACCGGCACGTCGGTCTGTGCGTCGCAAAGCAGCGCCGTCTTCAGGTTGGCGATGGGAAGATCGTCACCACACATGATCGGGTTGCCTTCGTCGTCGTACGCGATACCCGTCAGATTGACGTAGCGGCGGGTGATACGATTCTGGACTGCGATGGTCCAGGTTACCGTCAATGTATCGTTCGGAGGAAGCACGCGGTTGAGTGTGCGTGTTTTCGGTGTGCTCGGATCGAGTGTCAGACCTTCGCCCAGCGGGTAGTTGAGGTCCACCATCGAAATGGTCGCCGTCTGCTTGCTGGTGTTCCACACGCGATAGGTCGCAATGAATGGATTCGGTGTGACGTCGGTCTCGGTACTGTTGAGCGCAAGCGAATCCGGAAGTGTCATGTCGCAGGCGAAGGAGGGCTGGAGGCCCGGCACGCGAACGCGGCACCATGCTTCAACGGAATCGGTGGGCAGACCGGTCGGTCCCACACCACCCACGACGAACTTGATGTCGAGGTAGGTGTCGTAGCGGAGTTTCTTTGTGTAATTGAGATCCCAGCTCACGCTCGGGACAGGATCGCCGGACTTCCACTCATTCATCGGCGTCGGGAACGGTTTGCGCAGCGGATCGGCTCCGTTGGCAAGCACAACGTTTGCGGGCAGATAGATGAACGCCGTCACATCGTTCGCAGGCAGACCGCCGCGGTTCACGCAACTGAGCGACGCGGTGAAGGGATTCGGAACATACGCGCCGATACCTTCATCGAAGTGCAGCGAATCCGGAGTGCGGCATGTCGGCGCCAGCACAGGCGCTTCCAGAGGCGGAATCAGAATTTTGACTTCGCAGTAAGAGGAGTCGGCGTTGGAGGTCCGCACCCAGATACCGACGAGGTATTCCTTCGGAACAAGAGTGATCGGATGCCAGAGCGTCCAGGTCACACCGCCCGACTGGCCGGGATTCAGGATAGCGGGAAGCACGCGTTTGTTATTGCGATTCGGAGCGTCGGGACCGTAGAGACGCAGGTCCGCCGGCACGATGATACGCGCGAATACCGAATCGGTCTTCTTGCCGCCCTCGTTGAGCACGGTCACGGTCACGTCGAACGGCATCGGATTGTAGCGCTGCTGCACGCGATCGGCTTTGATTTCGGGCGCGGTGACAGTACAGCTCAACACGGCATCTGCGGGCGGCACCCACACCTTCCGGCAACAGCGCACGGAGTCGTGATTGTCGAACGCGGCCACGATGCAGATGTTCACCGAGTCGCCCACCATGCGGCGTTTCGCCATAACATCCCAGCGGCCTTCGGAGATACCCGTCGGCTTGAGATCCTTCGGAACACCGTTCTGTACGTTGTTTACCGGAGCAACAAGCGAGATATCGTTTTTATTGTACTCAATCTTGAACCGCACATTACGCGCCTCGCGATCGCCGATATTCGACAGCACCGAGGTCACAGTAAATGGATTCGGATTGTAATCCTTCAACTGCCGTTCCCACGTCAGCGTCTGTGGCATCTGCAGATCGCAGAGCACCTCGGGCTGGCGCGGGATGATACAGATCTGACCGTTCTTGAGCACGGGACGGAAACATCCGGCCTCGAAGGTCCAGCTTATTAACTGTAGATCACAACAGACCGTATCCTTCCCGTCCGGATCCGAGGTCTTGAAGGTCAGTTCTGCCAGCATGGCTGGGACGTCCTGCACCTCCATGATCTTTTTATCCATCGTCTGGAATGTGACACCGCCCGGTGCGGGAGTAATCGTGATGGGAATATTTTCAAGCAGACTTCCCGGGGGCGTCTTGATGTCGACAAACTGCACACACGACTCGTCGAACTTCACCGTAAAGGTGGCGGGGTAGAAGATGTCCGCAGGGGTGATCTGGTCAAGCAGTTCAAGGGGAACCTTGACGTTCTGATTGCCGCGGCCTTCGCGCTTGCCAAGGCGGATGTTGAGCGGCGTGTAGGTCGACGTATCCTTCGGGGCCTTGTAGCTCTTGGTCTTCGTGTCGGAGCCGTTGCAGAAGTTGAGCACGGAAAGGTCAACCTTCCTCATGCCGCCGTCCATACATTTCGCCTGATAGGTGATCAAGCACTCCTGGAAACCCTGGAAGATGATGGTCGAGATTTCCTGATAGATGGCGGTAAGCTGCGAGCCGCTCGGCGTCTCGTAGTAACGGCCGCCCGTGAGTTCCGCGATGTTCTGCAGAATGGCCGACTGAATACCGGAACCGAGACCGATGGTGAAGATGCGGATACGGTTGCGGTTGGCGAGAGAAATGGATTCCGACGGGCCGCGTGAACTCGAGTTGTCGCCGCCGTCCGTCATCGCGATAACTGCGCGGCAGGGATTCACACCGTCGTTGATAAGCGCCTGAACACCAGTATATATACCGTCCCACACAGCGGTCGCGCCGCTTGCCGGGAGGCCGTTCACAGCATTGTGCAACAGATCCTGATACACTGTCATCGGCTGGGCGGTGGTCACGACCGAGTTGAACCAGATGATGGCCGCCTCGTCGTTGACTCCGTCCATAAGGTCGATGAAGGCATTACCCGCGGCTTTCGCGCCCGAGTTACCCGACCCTGCCATGGAACCGCTGGCATCAAAGACGAGTGCCACCGAAATGGCGCATCGCATCGTGGGATCGGGGCACCAGAGTTCGAACTCCCCGATTTCGATGCCGTTCTCGTACACCTTGAAGTAGCGTTTGTCCGTGAAGTAGGCAGGGTTGCCGTTACAGGCGACGGTAAAATACAGCTCGATCGTCGGCCAGTTGTTCACGATACGTTTGAAGTTCAGCACCGGCTGGGCTTTGGCCTCGGGTGCGGAACCGAAGAGCACGGCGAAAACTATCAGGATCAGTGGGATCTTGATTCGCCGAAGCACGGTTGCCAGGGTCATGGAATCACCTCTTTGCAAAAGGATACGTGTTGCGATCTTTCTCGTACGAGACATTGATAGGTGCGGAATCCTGACACGAGGGTGAAATATTATTCGATGACGGTCAGTTCGACGCGGCGGTTGCGCTGACGGCCCTGCGGCGTCTCATTGTCGTCGATCGGCTGGCTCTCTCCGTAACCCTTCGCAAAAATGATGTCCGTCGGGACGCCATGGTCCACAAGGTAGCGGCGGACGGCCTGCGCGCGGCGTTCGGAGAGGTCGAGGTTGTATTCTTCCGTACCGAGAGCGTCGGTATGTGCGGAAATTTCGAATTTTCTGCCCGGATTCTGGAGAATGAAGCGCATGGCGCGATCGAGTTCGGGCTTGGATTCCGGCCTGAGCGTCGCCTGATCGAAGTCGAAAAGGACGGTCAGATTGGTCTTGACCGGCACGGTCACGACAGGGGGAATCGGGATGAGGGCGATATTTTTGACCCAGCGGCGGTTGAGCGTCAGTTCCGGCACCTCAAACACTTCGGACTTGAACAGATAGCCCTTCTGTTCCGAACTGATGCGGTACTCCTTGCCTGCGGGAATGATGAACGTGTACTGACCGCTTTCCAGGCTCTGCGCCTTGAAGATGATTTCGCCGGTACCGACGTCTTCGATCGTCACGGGGGTGGAGGAAAGCGGCTGATTTGTCTCGGCGTCCGTCACAACTCCGTCGATCTTGATCATTGCATCGGGAGGATAGGGCGGATCGAGAAGCATATAGATATCGAAGCCGCCGTAGCCGCCTTCACGATCGGAGGCGTAATACAGCGTGTCACCGCCGAGTGTCATGGCGATAAAGGCCTCGTTGTCGGACGAGTTGACCGGGTAGCCCAGATTCATCGGGCGCGACCAGCGGCTGCCCTGGAAACGCGTGACGTAGATGTCGAAGCCACCGGCCGCCTTTGCGGGTTCGCCGTCGGGATATCCGTCGCTCGTGTAATAGAGGGTTTTGTTGTCGAACGAGATCGCGGGCGTACGCTCGTCACCCTTGGTATTTATGTCCGGACCGAGGTTGACGGGACGTCCCCACTTGCCGCTCTCGTCCTTCTGCGACATCCAGATGTCGGTGCCGCCGTAGCCGCCCGGGCGGTCGGAACAGAAATACAGCGTCCGGCCGTCCTGCGCGATCGAGGGCTGCGTTTCCCAGTACGTCGTGTTGATGTACTCGAAATTATCAGCTCTCTTCTCCATGCGCAGATCCTTCCCTTCCAGGTTGTTCAGGTTGCGCACGCGCGACCACTCGGTGCCGCGCTCGTTCCACTCCGCGAAGTAGATGTCGCAGCGGCCGTAGCCGTCGGGCTGCTCGCAGAGGGCGACATACAGGGTTTTCCCGTCGCCGGAGACCGAGATGGCTCCCTGCGACTCGGGGGTGTTGATCATTTCCGACAAGTATGTCGGTTTTTCCCACTCACCCTTGATGTTGTTCGTGCGATAAACGTCGTCACCGTAATCGACACGCTTGGGATTGGGTCGGCGGGAAGTGAAGAACAGGGTGCCGTTGGCGGAGACGGCGGGGGCGTAATCATTCCAAGGGGAATTGACCTTCTCACCGAGATTCTCGACGACTCCTCCCGTGACCCGCGCGATGTCCGCAGGTTTGCTGGAGGAACAGCCGGTCAGGACGACGGCGATGAAAGCGAGGCCGATGCAGGCGATAAAAACGTTCCGTTGCATGAATGCTCTATCCGTATGAGATGGTGGTGACGTGGGAGATGAGGGAATCAAAAGGCCTCGTACTTCAGACCGATGGAAAGCTGCACAGACATCACTTTCCAGTCCGGAAGATCGATGACCTTGTTCCTGTCCGTCACCGTCGTGGTGACCTTGCTGATCGGATAGCCGACGCGGATTTCCGGATTGAGGAACCAGCGCGGGCGGACGATAAAGTCGTATCCGAAACCGACCATGCCTTCCAGGCGCAGCGCGCCGTCGAAGGTGGCCGTGGATACATTGCGCTTCGTCTCGGAAATGCCGATTTCCTGATACGTCACCTCGGGGGTCACGATCGCCTGATCGTGCTTGATCTCGCCCGAGATAGGCAGACCAACCGAGGGTCCGGCGAAGATGTACCACCTCTCGAGGCGCGGCTGCCAGCGTCCGAAAAGACCCACCGAGAAGTAGGCGAGACTCACCGAGCCGCTCTCCTCGTACACGATGTCGCGGATTGCAACCACGTTGCCCAGCTTGATGGGCGTGGGAATCGCGCGCTCGTAGGATTCCTTCGTGTGTTTATTGTCGTACGACGCCTTCGCCATCACCGCCCAGTTCGGATGGAACTGATACGTGACGTCGACGCCGATCTGCGCGCCGAGATTGCGCAACCCGAGTGCACCGTCGAAGAGGCAGTCGCAGTCGGTCTTGAAGCTGCCCATGTTTGTGTTGTGGTTCACCCCGAGGAATCCCGTCACGTAGACGGTCGATTGATCGGGGCTGTAAACGTTCACGTCGCCCGGCAACGCCGGTGTCATCTCGTATTTGTCTGGATACGACCGTGGCGAGATGGTGGTGCGCCACTGCGCGACGGCACCTGTGCTCAGCAAAACGAGCAGCGCGATGGCGAGATGGAAACGCGTACGGACGAACGTCATGAGTTCACCTGGAAATGAAGGACGGGTGGGAATTACTTGGCTTAAGGCAACCGGACCGATCAGGGGCCGGCGGGGGGTGCTCAAAGGTACCGAAAACCGCGATTCACATGCACTGTGCGCAAATGCATGTGAAAATTTTTCACATAATTGGAATATACTAAAAAACCATTCAATGTCAATGCAGCGTGATTACAGGCATTCCGCGCGTTCTGCGGCGCGGCGTAAAGTGTGGAATCATGTTGGAAGCAGGCCGCGTTCGTACAGACGCTCCTCGGCCTTGCGCCAGAGGCCCTGGCAGGCAAAACGGTTCATGTAGAGGGCGGAACCCAGCACAACGGAATCGATGCGGCGCGGCAGCGCGCTTGCGAGTTCCGCGAGTTCCTTATATGTCGCGACACCGCCGTTGACGGTGAGCGACATGCCCGATTCGACGGCAAACGCCGTCACCGCCGGGATGTCGATTGTGCGGCGGCCGTGCACCGCGTCGAGATCGGTGTACAGGATGCGCTCGACGCCCAGCCGCTTCATGTGACGCGCGTGTTCAAGCGGCGAGATGTCGTGCGCGACCTGTCCGTTTTGCGTGTGCGTCCGGTTATCGCGGGCCTCGATGGCGATGACGATTTTTTTCGGACCATATTCGGATATGAGTGTCCGAATAAGGGAGGGCTGCTCCAGCGCCGCGGATCCGAGCGCGATGCGGTCGGCGCCGCGCTGTTCGAGCAGTTCGCGCGCGTCGGAGATGTCGCGTATGCCGCCGCACACCTGGATGGGGATGCGCACGCCTTCTGCGCGCGCTATCGCCTCGATCGCCGCGCGGTTTCGCGCGGAATGTTCCTCGGCGAGATCGAGATCCACGATGTGCAGCGCCCGCGTGTTCTCGATGCGCAGGATCTTTGCCTGGCGCACCGGATCGCGCTGCGACCACGGCGCGGGGCCGTCGACGTTCCGGATAACGTCGAGACATTCGCCGTCGCGCAGCGTGAGAGCGACAAATATCAGAAGCGAGGGCATGCGCTATGGTGCGGGATCGCCGAAATGCGGCGGGTCTATGTCATGGATGAATGACGGAGGGCGAAGCAACGTGCGGCGGCGCGCGCGGACGTTCGATCTACAACTTAATCGTTTCCACGGTGTTTCCAATCGTCGCCTCCTGTATCCACCAGAAATCCTTCGCCTGATCGGGGGCGACCTGCTTCAATTCCGCGGGAGGTTCGACAAAAAATTTCGCGTACACCTTCTGCATGATCGCGCGCGAGGCCGGCCTTCCGGCGGCGAGATCGAACACCGTCAGTCCGCTGCCGCTCACGTCGAAGGCGTGCACGGTGGCCATGCCCTGGCCCGTGTCGAGGCGTTTGTCGCCGGTGTAGCGTGATGTCATCTTGGCGGCGATGATCGCCGCGCGACCCTCGGGGCGCTGCTGGAAACCCTTCAGCGTGTAGGTCGCGTCGTTCTGCAGACGCAGGAAACCCAGCGTGCCGCCCCAGGAATGTTTCCAGAGTGAATCGGCCGCGACCGGTCTTTCTGGAAGTTTCTGAAACGCCTGCTGCACGATTCCCTTGAGTCCGTTTTCGGAGTAGTCGGCCGTGACCTTCGCTACGGCATCACTCGACATCGTCTTCCGGTCCGCGCCCAGCAAGCGCTGTATCACGGCGTCGGTGCCGCCGACCCGCTCGATGCGCCCCTGCGGCGAGAGCACGATTTCGAAGGGCGCGCCGACACAGGCGGCGTACTGCATGAACATCTTTTCCTTGGCCGGATCATTCTTCTCGCCGGAATCGTACCGCATGCTCTTTTTTGTCCCCGCGCTTTGGTATTCACCCTCGAAGCGCATCGCGAGGCAGGTGGCGCGAAGGCGCGCGGAACCGTCGGACAGCGTGTCGAGAACGTCGAAGCGGTAGCGGTACGTCATCGTCTGCACGCTTTTGTCCACAATCGTGTCGCTGGTGATGGAAACGTTTTGCGTGGTTTTTATCGCGTACCCGAACGCGTCACCCTTGCGGAATCGGAGGGCGAGACGGATGGGTCCCTCGCCCCGCTCTAAATTCGCCGGCACGCCGGCGGAGATCGAATCGCCCACCACGGCGCTCGCGGAGTCGGCCGCGCCTCCCCCGCCGCTATTTCCGCAGGCGGAGATGAAAAGAAGAACAGCGAGTGACGGAAGGAGGATGTGCAGGCGCATGGGGGGAATCCGAAAATGTGGTCGTTCAAAGATACAAAAGATAGCGCGCGCGCAGACGCGAAAAATCGGCGCATTGAACTTCCCATCGCGCGGCCGCTTCACGCAGGGCTTTGGGGGATGTCAGACGCCGTGCAAAAAAGGACTCGCCCGCAAGGCGGTCGAGGAAGGCGGTGGTTTCGAAGCCAGGAGATCGGGCGGCGGCAAACGCGTGGAGCACGACGGCGCCGGTCAGGACAGGCCTGAAACGCTTGCGGTCGACCACCACGAGCCGCACGCCTGTGCACAGGTGTCCTGCATGTTTCGGCACGGATGCGCTTGTCGTGGGGATAAAACTCGTCGTGTCGAAAGCCACGCCGGGGAGGCGGAATTCTTTGAGCACGCGGCGCAGCGCGGCGGCGTCGGTGCCCGGAGCACCGGTCTGCAGAAACGGCGAGGAGGTGCCCCTGCCCTCGGAAGCGCTGCTGCCTTCGACGAGGCACATGCCGGGGTAGACGAGAGCCGTTGCTAGGTCGGGGATGTTGGGTGATGGCGCCACCCAGGTCAGTCCCGTCTCGTCGTAGAACATGGCGCGCTTCCAGCCGCGCATGGGCACGACATGCAGGTCCAGGGAATCCGCGCCGCGGATCCAGCGCTCACCCGCCGCGGCGCGCGCAAGTTCACCGATGGTCATGCCGTGGCGCACGGGCACGGGCAGCATTCCCACAAAACTGCGCAGCGCGGTGTCGAGCACCGGACCTTCGACGGCGAGTCCGCCCACGGGATTGGGACGGTCGAGCACCACGATGCGGATGTGCTGTGCGGCGGCTGCTTCCATGCAGAGCACGAGCGTTGATACGTAGGTATAGTAGCGCGCGCCCACATCCTGCAGATCCACGATCAGCACGTCGATGCCGCGCAGCATGGCCGGTGTCGGCTTCCGCGTGGCGCCGAACAGCGAATACACGGGCAGGCCGCCGCGCGCGGTGTCCGACACCTCGCGTCCGGCCGCGGCCGCGCCGGTCAATCCGTGTTCGGGGGTGAAGACCGCGCGGAGCGCGCCCGGCGCGGCCGCGGCCAGAGCGTCGAGCAGATGCCGTCCGTCGGGAAGCACCGCCGTGTGATTACATACGACACCGAGACGCGCGCCGGTGAGAAGATGCAGCGAATCGCGCAGCAGCACCGAGGCACCGGGCTCCACCCCGCCGCGCGCCACGGGCACGGCGACAAGAAGCAGCACGGCGGCCAACAGGCGCTTCATGCGCGCGCGGCCTCGTACAGCGCCCACGCGGCGAGGCTCATGCCGTCCCAAATCTCGCCGCGCCCGACCATGGCGCGAAATTCGGATATGTCGATCCGATAAATGTCGAATTCTTCGGTGCGGTCGGGCGCCAGTGCGCCGGGGGTGAGATCACGCGCCTCGAAGACGACACATATCTCGCTGGTCACGCCGTTGAAGGGATTCATCTCGCCCAGCCGCAAAAGCGTGCCCGCCGCAAAGCCGGCCTCCTCGGCGAGTTCCTTGCGCACCGCCTCCTCCGGCGAGACGCATTGTCCCATGCCGCCTCCGGGAAACTCGAGCGACACGCGGTCGTTGAGGTAGCGGTACTGGCGCACGAGAACAAGACGGCCCGACTCGTCGATGGGTATCACCATCACCGAGCCGGGCGTCTCAACATAATAGTACTCGCCCTCGCCGCCGTCGGGCAACACAAAAGCGTCGCGCCGGTACCGCCAATACGGATTGGCGTGCAGGACGCTCCGCGATGCCGTGCGCCAGCGGCGCATCGTCCCCTACCTCGCGGGGATGGTGTCGATGCCCGGGAAAAAGTAGCCGATCTCGATGGCCGCGTTCTCGGGGCTGTCGGATCCGTGCACGATGTTCTCGCCCTTGCTGTCGGCGTACATCTTGCGCACGGTGCCGTCCTCGGCCTCCTTGGGATCGGTCGCGCCGATCACGGCACGGAAATCGGACACCGCATTATCCTTTTCGAGAACGATGGGCACGCAGGGACCGGACGACATAAACGCGACGAGGTCCTGGAAAAACGGACGCTCGCGGTGCACGGCGTAAAAACCGCCGGCGGTGTGCGGCGTCAACTGCACCATGCGCATGGCGACAACGCGGAAACCCGCCTCGGTGATGTGGGCGATGACTTGGCCGATCAGGTTCTTGCGGACGCAGTCGGGTTTCAGAATGGCTAGGGTACGTTCCATGATTCGATGTTTGGTGAAAGAAAATACGTCCTCGCAATTTGAAGGCGCGCACCCGAAAAACCAAAAGCGGCGTCTCTCAGCGCACCACCGCCACACGCAGGACGCGTGTCGACCCTGAACCCGCGACGCGGATAAAATGCAGCCCCGCGGCTCCCGAGCCCACATCGGTCAGCGGAAGCGCGTGTGCCCCCGCCTCGAAATGCCGCGCGGCGATGCGGCCGGTTTCACGACCGAGCGCGTCGTGTACTGTAAGTGTCAGATATTCGCTCCGGTCCAACACAAAACGCAGCAGCGCGCTTGCACCATTTCCTCGCAGCGGCGACGGAGTGATCGAAAGGTCGGAGACTGCCGGTGGCGTTTCGTTCCGCACAGAAGTAGGAAGTGAGCCGCAGCGCACCGACTGTCCCGTCGCCGCGTCGATGGCGCAGGTCAGAGTGTCGACATCGTCGGTGAAGCGGATAAGCCAGTATTTCCCGGCCGGCACGAGAGGATTCTCGACGGGATTGTTGAGACCGAGAATAAAGTCCACCCGGGCGGCGGGATGCGCCTGCAGAAAGGCGCCTGCCGCGCCGGCCTTGGCTCCCGCGAGCATCTCGGGCGAATCGACCCACGGGGGCGAAAAATCGAGGACCCCGGGCAGCGGGGGTAGCGGGATCGCGGTGCCCGCGGGCGGATCGATCACCTGCAGCCCGAGCAGCGGAATTTTTGCCGCGACGAGAAAGATCGACGAATCGCGGCTCGGCGATGTGAAGCGGTACAGCCATCCCGTGGCTTTCCCCGTTGTCATGTCGAACGACACGGTGATGCCGCTGGTTGTCACCGGCGCGAAGATGACGTTGGAAAGATGCGCGTCGGATCCGAGCGCCGCCTGCGCACGCGTGGTGGCCGCGGGAACCGCCTCGGCCGCGGGGATCGGCAGCAACTGTGCGGATGCACACGCGTGCAAGAGAAATATGAGGAAGGGAACAGTCGTTGCCGCCGAGTGTCGCATGAGTTCTTACCGTGTAGTGTGAGAAGAAGGAATATCCGCATCACCAGGGCAAAAACAAACACTGAAAGACTACATGTGTTTTCGCATGGAAAGAATGATATTTTCGCGAGTACCGTGCGCGGCACGCGCGGTGCAGCCGATTCCCCCACTCCCCTTTTCGCAACACGCGCAGGTCCATGGCGAAATCCCTCGCTCCTGTTGTATCACAGTTCTCCTTCGACACCATGGTGTCGGAGGTCAACGCAATCGTCGAGGATCTGCGCTGGCTGCATCTTGAACTGTCGCTGCGCAACCGATGCAACGAGGTGCTGTTTCACGATGTGCCAACGGTCGAAGAATTGCTCCGCTACGCGTTCGAGGATCTGCGGCTCAAGATCGGCGCGCTGGAGTTATCGGTGTACGTGAAGGACGGCTCGTCGCACCGCATCGGTTTCCGCGACATCGAGCCGTCGATACCCTGGTCGCAGGATGCCGTGCCGTGGCAGGCCCCGATCGCGCGCTGGCTGACACAGCACGGACGTGACGCGGCGGCCCCGCAGCCCGACGTCTCGCACTATACTGTCAACGATGCGCATGTCAGCGCCGCAGCGGTGCCGGTGTCGATCGGGCGCGAGACCATCGCCGCCGTGCTTATCGTCACACTCTCGTCGACGACAGTGCCGCGGCTGCGCAAATTTCTCGCCGGACTCTCGGGCTCGCTCGGCCTGTCCATCGACTTCATTCGCAAGAGCGGCAAGAGTCATGAGCCGTCGGGCGACGCGGCGGCGACAGTCCCTGCCGATCCCCAGCTTCCTCTGCCGTTCGGTGCGGGTCCGGGCGTGCGGCAGATGCTCGACGCGCTGCGTTTTCCCGCGCTGCTGCTCACGCGCGGACTCGCCATCGCGCATGCAAATGCCGCCGCGACGGAATTGCTCATGTACGTCGAACCCCGCGAGGGGCCGCCGCATTTTGAGGATCTGATCGCCCGTCAATCGCGTGACGCCGCACGTACGCGCTGCGCCGACATTCTTCGCGGCATTTCGCATGGCGCGTCCCCCGCGCGGCTCGCGATGCGTGGTCCCGACGGAACAATCCTCGAGATGGAATGGTCGATCGAACTGCTCCCTGACGCCGATGGCGAACCATCGCTGCTTGCGGTGGGCGCTGGGGCCTCTCTGCCGGGAGCCGCGATGCGCCCCGCGCAGAACGACGGGGGCGCGGGACGTTTCCGGCTCTCGAAGCAGTACCGCTTCATGATGAAATACGTGCCCTTCCCCGTCGCGCATCTCGATGAAAGTCTGACGGTGATTCTGAACGCGAATCCCGCCTTCGCCGAGGTGATCGGATCCGACGCATGGGAGGGAGTTCCACTCGGAGATTTCGGCACACTCGACGTGCACTCCCGGCCCGGCGATGCAAAACCCTGCGCGCTATCGGTGGTGTCGCCGAACGGGATAACGCTCGTGCACCGAGGAATTGTCACTCCTGTCGAGATCTTCGGGCGCATGATGCAGGAAATTACTCTCGAACCTTTGGATACAACACGGGAACGGTAACAGGTCATGAAGATTCTTATTGTCGAAGATGAAGTGAAAGTCTGCTCATTCCTCAAACAGGGCTTCGAGGAGGAACTGTTCACGGTGGACACGGCACATGACGGCGAGCAGGGGCTCTTCCTTGCGCTGACGGAAGACTACGACGCGATGGTGCTCGACCTGATGTTGCCGAAAAAAGGCGGCATGCAGGTGCTGGAGGAACTGCGTCGGGAAAAATCGACTCCCGTCCTCATCCTGACCGCGAAGGGCCAGCTCGAGAACAAGATCGAGGGGTTGAACGCGGGCGCCGACGACTATCTGACCAAACCCTTCGCGCTCGCCGAGTGTATTGCCCGCGTGCGTTCGCTGGTACGGCGCGCGCAGGTCGAACGCCCTTCGTCGGTGCTCAGCGCCGGCGATCTCACGCTCGATCAGATGCAGCACGCCGTGCGGCGCGGCTCCACGATGCTCGAACTCACCGCCAAGGAGTTCAAGCTGCTCGAGTACCTTCTGCGGAATAAAAACGCGGTGCTGACGCGCTCGGCCATCATCGAGCACATCTGGGACATCACCTTCGACAGCGAAACGAACGTGCTCGATGTGTACATGACGCGTCTCAGGAAAAAGGTCGACGAAGGGTTCGAACCGAAACTGATCCACACCGTGCGCGGGGTCGGGTACGTGCTCAAGGACCCCGACGCATGATCGTCGGGCTCAAACACCGGCTCGCGCTGATCTACGGCACCACGATATTTGCGGTGGTGGTCTTCATTTCGAGTCTCATCATCACCGTATTCAACTACCACTTCACATCGCTCAATCTTCTGACAAATGAGATCATGGAGCGGTTCCGCGCGACGTATATCGGGATCGGCCTGATCTTCATCCCGGTCAGCGCGTTTTTCTCATATCTCGTGGGCTGGATCATCTCGGAGCAACTGCACAACAGCAGGTACGAGATCACTCCGCGCATGGCGCAGACGCCTCCGCTGCCGACGGCGCGGCTCGAGGAGGAATTTCAGATAAAGATGTCCTCGATTCGCAGCTCGGTCGAAAAGATGCGCGAGGCGTACGAGCAGATCCAGCATTTCTCCGTGAATGCGTCACACGAGCTGCGCACGCCCCTGACAATCATGCGCGGCGAAATCGAGCTTGCGCTGCGCAGCCAGAAGCGGCCCGAGCAGTACCAGGACACGCTCGCGAGTCTTCTCGAGGAGATTCTCCGTCTGTCGCGCATCATCGACGACCTTCTGCTCGTCGCAAAAACGCAGCTCAATCAGGCGCCAATGGAACGGCACATCGTGGATTTGCGCGAGATGCTCGAGGAGATGTGCGACGAGGTGGAGCTGTTCGCCTCGCAGGGCGGCATCACCTTCGAGCGCGGGCCCATGGCCGACGCGACCATCGTCTGTGATCCGCTGCGCATACGCCGTGTGATCCTGAACCTGGTCGACAATGCGGTGAAATACAACAATGCGGGCGGCTCCGTCACGCTCTCGCTCTCCACGAGTGACGGGTACGCGTTCGTCTCGATCAAGGACACGGGCATAGGCATACCCGCCCACGAGCTGCCGCGCATATTCGATCGCTTTTACCGTGTGGATCCGGAACATACCAAGGGAAGAAGCGGGACGGGGCTGGGATTGTTCATCGTTCAATGGATTGTTGCGACACACGGTGGGGAGATCCTGGTCGACAGCACCGCCGGCGCGGGCAGCGAATTCATAATAAAATTGCCGCTCGGCGACACAACAAGCTGATTTTCGCCGAAGGCGCAGCCGTCTGTATCCGCCTATACGCACGACTTTCATCGATTACTTCACCTCTTACACGTTTGTAATACGCGTGTAAGATGGGCGTAAGGTACGGTTTGTACTTTCGCAGGAGTCATTGGCTCGGACTCCTTATTCCAGAACTGCATAACAAGAGAGAATACTAATAACCGAACTGGTGCAGTCAGGCGCGGAGAGAACACATGGGTACACAACAGATCCTATATATCGTCCTTGGTTTTATCATTGTCGGCATTGCCATCATCGTTGGCACCATCCCGAGTTTCATCCGCGGAATGGAGTCCGCAAATCGTGATGCCATCACCCAGGACTGCATGAAACTCGCCGCGGCGGCACAGGGATACTACCGCAAGCCGGGCATGTTCGGCGGCGGCGGCAACAGTTTTGAAAACATCGATATCTTCGACTGCGGCATGCCAGACAACGGTTCCGGCATCGGCGAAAACGACAACGGCACCTTCTCCGTCGACGGTTCGGCTGGCGATTACTGTGTGATCACCGGATACTCGAACACCAATCCCGGTGCGACGGTCGAGATCACCGTGTATGTCGGCGACATCGAGGATCCCGTCATGACCGGCTGGGGCGACTGAGCATTCCACGGCCCCGGTACACAGGGTTCAGCACAATTCATGTTTTCCCACTGCGGCGGGGCTTCAGACTGAAGCCCCGCTTCTTGTATATACCGGCCACCACACATGAAGCATCGCCCCGGCGCTTCGCGGAAGCGGTCCGCTGCGGGCGTTGTGTACACACGGCGCGCAGAACGCGCCGCGTCGACATGCAGCCCCGGAAGGTTCGCGTTCGTGTCTTTGTGACACATCATACATACATATACGGGAGCATAAATCGGATAACACGCTCGTAATGCGGGCTTCAGCTCCCCGCCAGACAGAGCACGTACCTTGCTACCTCTACGATCGACGTACGGATAATGCGCCTGAAAAGAGGCCCGTGCAGAATAACAGACGTGTAATACAGGATTCAGATCGCTGACAGATAGACCCTGTAAATTTGTACACGTAACATCGACACACAGAAACACGCCACACAGAACACCCGCAGATTAACAAACGTGTAATACAAGATTCAGATCGCTGCAAGATAGACCCTGTAAATTTGTACACGTAACATCGACACACAGAAACACGCCACACAGAACACCCGCAGATTAACAAACGTGTAATACAAGATTCAGACCGTTGAAAGAATAGCGCTTTAAGTTTGTACGCAGTACTTCGGCATCAGGAAACAGAGAATTTTCGCGACACACACTCACACTCAATCCTCATCACCATCACTCTTCTTTAGGAGGTTTTTATGGGTACCCAGCAGTTGCTTCTCATCGTCCTCGGCGTCATCATCGTCGGCATCGCGGTGGTCGTTGGTATCAACATCTTCGGAACAAACGCGGACAACGCAAACAAGGATGCAGTGACTCAGGACTGTCTGCGCCTCGCAGCGGCCGCACAGGGCTTCTATCGTAAGCCGGCTCTTCTCGGCGGCGGCGGCAACAGCTTCGACGGTTGCACACTCGAAGATCTCGGCATGGACGCTTCCGGTGTCAACATCAACGGCACCTACACCGTGACCCCGGCCGACCAGACCGCGGACATCGTCGGCACCTCCGCCACCGTCTCCGGCGCGACCGTGACAGTGACAGTGAACCCCGGCGACATCGACGATCCCGTCTTCGCAGGCTGGTAAAAAATCCGCTCTGCCCCGCAGGCAGCAGCATACAAGAATCCGTAAAGCCGCCGTCCCTTCCAGGACGGCGGCTTTTTTTTGTTCCCCCTGGGAGGAATACAGTTCTGAACAAACTGCGAAAAAACGCGGGCAGGAACATGAAATCTTTTCAAGAACCTCGCGTATCCCCACCGCGCTAACCGCTCTATATTGATATAAAACAGCATCTTACATGCACGGCCTTGTCTCTTGGCGCGATGTTTGGATGAAGAGAGTGTCCAGAGTATCACCACACAGCACAGAAACACGCAAATGCCCGAATTCAGATTTACAGGTGCGGTTCCGTCAGGCAAGACGGTGCAGGGTAACATCTCCGCTTCGAATGCAGGGGAAGCCCGGAAGAAGATCCAGGAACTTTCGAAGGGACGCCCGTTCAAGGTAAGCAAGCTCGAGAAGCGCGCGACCTTCCTGTACAAGGTCCAGAAAGGGACCGACAAGCCGATCACGGGCGAGCAGAAGGCGTTCTCGAAAGAGGAGGTCATCACCGGTCTGACCGGCATGGGTTTCAAGGTGCACTATGTGCGCAAGCGGTTGCGCGAGGCCTCCGGCAAGCCGCCCACAACGGATCTGATCACCTTTGTGCGTCTGAGCGCCGAACTGCTGCGGGAAAAACTCCCGTTCAACGAAGTGCTGGCGCTGCTGTCGAATGACATCGACAACCGTGTGCTTCGCGAGGCGCTGCGCGACATAAACAACGATCTACGCCAGGGCAAGGAAACCGAGCGTGTCTTCGCGAAGTATGAAGGCGTTTTCGGAAAGTTCACGTCGAAGATGCTCGGACTCGCCTCGAAGAGCGGCGCGATGGCCGAGATGTACGACTCGACGGCGAAGTTCCTCGAGCGCAACATGGAATTCAAGAAGAGCATGAAAAGCGCGATGATGATGCCGATGATCACCCTCGTCCTGCTCATCCTCGCTGTCATTTTCTACGTCGCGTACATTTTCCCCGAAACGGCGCGCATGTTCCTCAAGTACGGCATCGAACTTCCGCCGATGACGGAACAGACCCTGAAGATGAGCGACTGGCTCGTGGCGAACATCGTGTGGTTCATACTTTTCCTGATCGGCTCCGTGGCCGGCTGTGTCGCCGTGTACCTCAATCCCAAGGGCCGACAATGGCTGGACAAGACAAAGATGCAGATACCCGTGCTGGGATCGCTGATACACAAGACCTGCATCGAGGTCTTCTCGCGCGTGTTCTACTCGCTCTACAGCGGATCCGGCGAAAACATCGACGTCATCAAAACCGCGGCCGAAGCCACGGGCAACACATACTTCGAACATCAGATCAAGAGCACCACCATACCGATGATGCTCAAACACGGCAAGGGTCTTCACGAATCGCTCGAGGCCTCGGGTGTATTCACCAAAACCGCCCTCTCGCGATACCACGCGGGCTCCGAGACGGGTATGGTTCGTGAAACCGCCCTGCAGCTCGCCAACTTTTACGAGCGCGAAACCACGTACCGGCTCAAATCGGTAGTGGATTTTATGCAGCTCTGGGTGGCGCTCATCATCATGATCGTCATGACTGCCATCACCGTCGTGTCGTCGGAAGTATCGATCATCAAGCCGAAGACCCCCGGCGGCATGGGCGCCATCGACATGCTCATGCTGATGCTCCCGGCCACGGCCGGCGTGCGCGGGGCCGTCGACGCACTGAAGGCGCGCATCCGTGCGCGCCGCAGCCGCGCCGCGGAAAACACGACGACGTCGAACTGACGCGCACGACGACGACACCTGAGGATTGAGCGAAAGGCAGGCGATGGATTTCACCTCGACAAGTTCCCCCAAGCTGATCGACAAAGTCGGATTTGCGCTCCTGCACAAGGGCGTGATCGATTCCGACGTGATCAGCCGCGCCATCGCCATCAAGGAGCGCGAGGCGGGCAGCGGGCAGCGCAGTCTTGCGCAGATACTCGTGTCGGAGTTCAAGGTGGACCACGACGCGGTATTCAGCGAAGTCGCCAAGGTCTACGCCTTCAAGGAACTGCGCCTCGACGACGGCTCGATGGACGAGCGCCGCCAGACCTTCATCAAGCAGCTCCTCGACACACTCACGCCGCAGCAGAAGCAGTACCTCGTCGAAGCGAAGGCGCTGCCCTGGAAATACGACGAGCAGGCGTCCGACAAACTCATCATCATCGCGGCCGATCCGACGCACAAGCACCTTCCGCGTATCGCGTACTATTTCCGCGCGCGGAAATACGAAGTGTACTTCGTGCGTTCGACCGCCCTGCAGCCGCACATCGAAGGGCTGCTGCGCAGCGAGAACGTCTTCCTCGAGAGTCTCAAGGACATCGAGGCCGAGATTCAGGACACCGATTTCGAATCGGGCATCGACGAAGCGGCTCTCGATCAGGAAATCAACAAGAGCATGCTGGTCAACTTCTTCGAGGGCTGCCTCGTGGAAGCCGTCCGGCAGGGCGCGAGCGATATTCACATATTCCCTTCAGGGCTGTCCAGCACCGAATTCCATTTTCGTGTCGACGGCAAACTCCGGGTATGGAACCGCATCGACGGCAGCCGGCCCGAGGCGGTGCTCGCGGTGGTGAAGGACCGCAGCCGCGGCGTCGACCGCTTCGAGCGCGACGCGGCTCAGGACGGGTACATACAGCGACAGATCGACAACACCATCATCCGATTCCGCGTGTCGGTGCTGCCGATCGTAGGAAGCGAATACACGATGAAATACGAGAGCGTCGTCATCCGCGTTCTCGACAGCCGCAAGGTCATCACCGACATACGCAAGATCGGTTTCCAGGAGAAGGCCTACGAGTGGTTCAACAAGGCCATCCGCAAACCGCAGGGCATGGTGATTCTGACTGGTCCGACCGGAAGCGGAAAGAGCACGACACTTGTCGCGGCTCTGTACGCGGTGATCAGCCCGCAGGTGAACGTGCTCACGGTCGAGGATCCCGTCGAGTACGTGATCGCCGGCGCGCGGCAGATCAAGATCGGACCACGCACCAACTTCGAACAGGCCATCCGCGCGATTCTGCGCCATGATCCCGACATCGTGATGGTGGGTGAAATGCGCGACAAGATGACGGCCGACATCGCGATCAAGCTCGCGAATACGGGCCATCTCACCTTCTCGACGCTGCACACCAACGACGCGCCCAGCGCGGTGACCCGACTCTTTAAAATGGGCATCGAGCCCTTCCTCATCGCGTACGCGATCAACCTGATCGTGGCGCAGCGCCTTGTGCGCCGGCTCTGTCCGAAGTGCAAACGTCCCGCCGACAAACTCGATGTGGCCGAAGCGCTGAGCGCGGGCTTCACGGAGGAGGAAATCGAAACGACGACATTCTACGAACCTGTCGGCTGCCCGAGCTGCATGGGCGGGTACCGCGGCCGCGCCGCGATCCACGAATCGCTCTACTTCTCGTCCGCCGTGCGACGGGCAATCTTCGAGTCCGGCGAAGAAATCAACGAGGATCTGGTCCGCTCCATCGCCGTCAGCGAGGGCATGCTCACCCTGCGCGGATCCGCGCGTGAACGCGTGAAGGAAGGTGTGACATGTATCGCCGAAGTTGTGGCCGCCACGATGGAGGAGGAAAGCTGATCCCCCCGGACCGGCTATATCCTCCACACAACACACGTCAAACACAGACATTCCAGGCGGGCCGGATGTACCGGTCCGCCTTTTCGCGTATCCGTCCCCGAATGCCTTTGTAAACAAGACATACAAAATTGCAAATTTTTCACCAACACCCCTCCACTTACACAGCTCCTCACCTTAAACCTTTGTTTCGTTTGGACATAAAACCGGATTTCAGATTGGCCTAATTGTTGGAGGATGTTGAGGACCAAAGAGTCTCACAAGGCCCCGCACACACAGGTGTAACCACTAATACCGCTACCAGATACATGCATTCCCCTGAAACAGCCGCCCCCGCCGTCGCCGCCACGTCGAATGTCAACGGAAACGGACACGCAGCATTGCCGCAGAGTCTGGTGCAAAACGCGATGGCCGTGATGCAGTACATCTCGAAGGATTTGCCGCATCACCTGTTCGGTGTCGAAAAGCAGGAATGGCTCGCGAAAAAACTGGAGACGCAGGACGACCGCGCGATACAGCTCCTGCGCATGTTCTACGAGGGTATTCTCCTGCGCATGCGCGAGATCGAGGCATCCGACATCGACCTCGGCAGTCTCGGCACAAACGGAAAGATCTGGATGCGTGTTCACGGCGACAAGAAGCCGATGGAGGATCTGCCGTCGCTTCCTTCGCCGCTCTGCGACGTGCTGATCCAGGCCGTGGTGACGCCGAAGCAGCGGCTGACACTCATCAACAACCGCAACCTGGATTTTTCGTATCAGGCGCGGGTGGGCGAGGAGCTGCACCGTTACCGCGGAACCGCGTACTTCGATCTCGACTCGCCCGCCATGAACATGCGCGCGATCAACGCGAAGATCCGCCCCTACGAGAGTTACAACTTCCACATCAACGTGACGCGGATCGTGAATCTGCAGCACACGAAGGAAGGACTGATTCTGATCACCGGCATCACCGGATCCGGAAAGAGCACCACGCTGGACGCGATCATCGACGCGAACAATTCGAGCGTGCCGTCCCACATCATCATCATCGGCGCGCCGATCGAATACGTGCACACGCCGAAGCGTTCCGTCGTCCGCCACCGCGAAGTGGGCCGCGACGTGATGTCGTTCAAGGACGGCACCGTGCAGGCGCTGCGCCAGGATCCGGACATCGTGGTGATCGGTGAAATGCGTGATCCTGAGACGATCATGTCGGCGCTCGAAATCACAGATTCCGGTCACAAAGTGTTTTCAACCCTGCACACCTCGTCGGCGACGGAGAGCATCGACCGTGTTGTCGGCGAAGTGCCGCCCATCGAGCAGGACCGCGTGCGCAACCGTCTTGCCGACGTGCTCCGCTGCGTCGTGTCGCAGAAGCTCGTGCCGACCATCGACGGAAAGCGCGCCCTCGCCACGGAAGTGCTTGTCGTGACCCCCTCCGTGCGCTCCGCAATCAAGAACGGGAACACCGGCGAAATCTACCAGATGATCAACGAGGGCCAGGCCCTTGGAATGCACACGATGGAGCAGGACCTCAAACGCATCGTCGGGCTCGGGAAGATCAGCATCGAAGAGGCGTTGAACCACGCCAACAACAAAAAACGCATGCAGCAATTGCTGGGCATGAAATAACACGCGGAAGCGACGCATATGAAGCCATCACACAAATCGGACGACGTTTGCATCGGCCTCTCCATCGAGGGCGATCTGCTGCGCCTCGCTGCCGTCGGCCGCGAAGGGAAGAACCTGCACGTGCTCGACGTCGCGTCGATGCCGATACCCGTGCAGCAGCATGTGACACACGAGAAGGATGACGGCGGAGCCAATCCCTTCGACCGCGCCGACATGGGCGACGGCGACGAGATGGACTACACCGCCGTGAAGGATTTCCTCTCGGGTCATTACATTCCCGGCGCGACCGTGGCCGTCAGTCTCGGCGATCACAACATCCGTACGTTTCTCACGACGAGTGATCCGAAAGATTCGCCCAAAAAGGTGATCAGCCACCTGCTCTCCGAGGTGCAACACTCGCTCAACCTCGAGCTGGGCAAGGATCAGATCTCGTACGAGCGCATCGGCAAGACGGGTATCGTGGCGTCGGCCCGCATCGAGAACTCCCCGCTCCTCGAAGTGTTCGCCCTGCCGCATGGCGCCTCGCGCCGGAGCACGCGCATCAACTTCGTGACCAGCGCCGACATCGCGATCGTCAATCTCGTGCGTGTACACTTCCGTTTCCGCGACGATTCGATCGTCCACATCGTACACGTCGCGAAGGACGAGACCAAGCTCTTCATCATGCGCGGATACGATCTCGTCTACATCGCACCGCCGATACAGCAGGGCGCGAACGACCGCGACTATGTGACGATGCTCAACAACCGCCTCGAACTCGCCGCCGAAAACGCGGGCTACTCGAAGGCCGACGCGGTGGTGCTCTCGGGATACGCCGAGGAGATCGGACTGAAGGAGGAGATGCTCGAGAACGATCCCGGGCTGGTGTTCCACTCCCTCGCGCGTCTGCGTGTGAGTCACGGACCCAACGAGGCACTCGCGCGTGAACTGCCGCGTTACGCCGTCCCCATTTCGGTGGCATGGCAGCAGTTGCAGCCGAAGAATCCGCACTTCTACAAAATCAACCTGATTCCGTCGCGCATCCGCGAGGAACAGAAGAAGGCCAAGCTCGCGTGGCACGGTCTGCTGCTGCTGGTGCTGCTCTTTGTCGCGGCAACGGGCCTGACGATCATGAGTCTGCAGAAACAGGAGCGCATCCGCACCGAGCAGGCGCAGCTCAACTACGAGCGGAAGCAGATCAACGAGCAGCGCGCCATCGTCGCGCAGATCAACGAGCTCGAAGAGCGCTCGTCGTCGCTGGTCGCGGCGACCAACACGCTCGACACGCTGCTCATGAACTCCGAGAAATACTCCGACGCGCTCGACACACTCGCGCGCGCCGCGGGCGGCCTGCGCAACATCTGGATCAACGAGATGAAACCCGACGCCGACGGCAACATATCGGTGGTCGGATTCTCCGTCACACGTCCGAGCATCCCCTCGTTCTCGAGTTCGATCGGCACCACGAACCTCCGCGAAATATCCGTGCAGCAGATCGGCGACAAGAAGGTGTACCGCTACGATGTGGCGCTGATGGTTCCGGACCTCTACCCCAGCAGCGGGTCGCCCGCCACAGCGTGGCACGACACGATTCGGACGACGCTGGGCGACGTCTCCTCGCGTTTCACGGCCACCAAGGAAAAAGAGACCAAGAAGGCGGGCAAGTCCAAAGGCAAAGGCAAATCAAAGAATAAGAAAGGGTAAGACCGATGCCATACGCCGTACGTAACTCCATCATTCTCGCCGTGCTCCTCGTGCTGTTCTCCGGAGCGGGCAGCGGCTACATCTTCCTCTATCAGGAAGACAAGATCGAACAGATCAGCGCCGAGCGTGAAAAAATCCAAAAGGAACTGGGCGACGTCAGCGACCTGTACAACCGGCTCGCGCAGGTACAGCTCCGCGTGCAGCAACTGACAGGCGCCTGGACCTTGCGCCCGAAACTGGTTCCCGCGAGCGAAGTAGCGAGCAACACCAACGTGTACCTGAACGAGATTCTCGGCATGAGTCCGGAACTCGATCTGAACGTCCTGACGCAGGAGAAGGTTGAACAGGACGGCTGCGGATACGTGCGCTACCACATCTCCGGACAGGGCCCCTTCTTCAGTCTGGCGCGCATGATTCAGTACATCGAACACGGGCCGAAGCTGATGAAGCTGATCAACGTCGACATCCGTGAGGTGCACAGCGTGGACAAGGACCGCGGCACCATCGATCATACGGTACAATTCGACGCCGACGTGCTCGCCTATTACACCGCGCAGACGGCCTTTGCCGACAGCGCGAAGGCGCCCGCGCTGCGCGATGTCGTGTTCCAGCCGATCACTTACAATCCCTTCCTTTCGCTCGTCAATCCCGAGATTCCGCCCAACGTGTACGACCTGCCCGATGTCGAGAATTCGACGCTGCTGGCCGTCATGAAGGGACGCGCCTTCATCAGCGATCAGCACAATCAGTTGGTCATGCTCACCGAAGGCGACGAGGTGTATCTCGGCTACGTCAGCAAGATCATGCCCGAGCGCAGGCAGGTGTTGTTCCTGCTCAACAAGGGCGGCATCGTCGAACGCTACATGCTGACACTCCGATTCCAGACCAATGTTGAACTTCCCAAGCAAGTAAAAAGGCCGAAGTCATGAACGCTCACCTGTTACGCGCATGCCTGATCGTGGTGCTGCTCGGCGTCACCGCGCTGCATGCCCAGGACAAACCCGTCCCGCGGGACTATACACCCCCCGAGGAAACGCTGGCGATGACGGGCGACACGCCCTTCGCAAAAGCGATGCAGATCTTCTCGAACGCCTTCAAACGCTTCGCCTCGAAGCCGCTCGTGTACGAGGAGGCCCTGGCCACTTCCGCACCCGGTTCGAAGACGGTCGATTCGCGCACGATCGGCATCAACATCCCGGGCATGTACTGGCGTGACGCCTTCGACCTCGTGCTCCGCGTGAACAACTTCTGGTACGTGGAGAACCCCGACTACGTGCGTATTTATTCATTGTCGGGCAAGGCCGACAGTCTCAACCTTTCGGCGAAGCAGGCCATCTCGACGCGTGAAGTGGAGATCTCCGCGGTGTTTTTCGAGGCGAACCGTTCGGAGATGGAACAGCTCGGCGTGAACTGGGATTTCCTGAACGTCGCGCCGTCGCTCATCACAAAATCCGGTGTCGTGAATCTCGACGTCGGCGCATCGAGCAGTTCGGGAAGCGGATCCGGCAGCGGCGAGCAGACGCAGGACATTCAGTTCGGCATGATGAACGAGCTCACCTACACCGCAAACGGCGGCAAAACATCGCTGCACGCATGGATCAAGGCGATGGAATCCGAAAATCTCGGCGATCTGATTTCGAGTCCGTCGATCACCGTGCGTTCGGGCGAGGAAGGACGCATCCATGTGGGACAGGACTTCTCGGTGAAGCAGCGCGACATGTCGGGGAACACGACGGAGAAGTTCTATAGCGCGGGTACCATCATCAACGTGACACCCGTGATCATGAAGCAGGACTCGCTGGAATTCGTCCATCTGAAGATTTCGGCGGAACGCAGCAGCGTCATACCCGATCCCGTGTCGACCATCGTCAACAAGACCCTCGCGAATACCTCGGTGATTCTCATCGACGGCGAGGAGACCGTGGTCGGCGGCCTGTACACGAACGACGTGCAGGCGGTGCGCCGCGGCATCCCGATTCTGAAGGACCTGCCCTGGTGGGTGCTTGGTCTGCGCTACCTCTTCGGCTACGACGAGGAGAAGCTGAACAAGAAGGAACTCATCATCATCCTGAAGGCGCGCCTTGTACCTTCGCTCGAAGACCGCTTGTCGAGAAAAGTCGCCGAAATCCAGCAGGGTAATCAGCGGGTGCTGCAGCTCGAGGCCGAACGGATCGACGAAATGCGCAAGAATCTGCTGCGCCAGATCGAGACCGCGCGGGCGAACCGCAAATAAGCACAGCGACTATTTCCGTCCCGATCCGCGGCCGGCGAGCCCCTTCATGGCACGCCGGCCGCGTCTCATTCTGCGCCGGGTTTGAAAACCCTCATCCACAGCGTATTTTCCGCGCATGAATGAGATACAGACCACGAACACGCAGGCGCCGGCCGGGGGACACCGCATACTCGTGGTGGACGACGAGCGTGTCGTATGTGACGCTCTTGCGAGGCATTTGCGCGCGGCGGGTTTTGACGTCACGGTGGCCTACGGCGGCACGATGGCGCTCGAAATTCTCGACACCGCGCGATTCGACCTCGCCCTGCTCGACATCCGCATGCCCAAAATCACCGGCTTCGACGTACTCGAGCGGCTGATGAAGGATCCCGGCGCGAAGGCCATCATGATGACGGCCTATGCCGACATCAAGAGCGCGGTGGATCTTATTTCACGCGGTGCCGTCGACATCATCAGCAAACCGCTCGACGTGGAAGAGGTGATCACCACCGTGCGCCGCTGGCTCGGGGATCCGCTCGAAAACGGCGGCCAGACCACCGTCTGACACGATCAGCCGTGCTGAACCGTCCACCGCCGGAATCCTCCACCCGGTGGACTGCATCATATACGGACACCGACGGAACTCACCACGCCGGCCACAAGGAACATGACATGCAGATCGTCACACTCATAAGCAAAAAGGCCATTCCCGTGCTTCTCGGAGCAGCGGGCGGCTATTTGTACTGGCATTTCATCGGATGCTCGACCGGCTCCTGCCCGATCACGAGTTCGTGGATCAACAGCACGCTGTACGGCACGCTGATCGGCGCAACCTTCCTCCTTCCCGGAAAAAAAATCGCGACCCAGGCGGCCCCCGCAAAGGAGCACACCCCGGATCCGGACGAGATGAAGACCCGTTAATCCTTTTTCCATCGCCTTTTTCACAATCCCAGAGAGACAGATTATGCCGATGTTCGAATATATCTGCGCCGACTGTGGCGAGAAGTACGACATCCTTTTCAAGGGCAGCGAAAAATCCGACATGATCGTGTGCCCCGCCTGCACATCGCGCAATTACACAAAGAAGTTCTCCACCTTCTCCGCATCCGTGAGCGGCGCGCAGTATTCCTCGTCGGATTACGGCTGCGCATCAGGCACCTGCGGCATCCCGTCGGCCTCGCCCTGCGCCAGCGGCATGTGCGGGCTGGGATAATGCATATGATCGCCCGCAGAATTTTAACCGCGCTCCTGACCCCGTTCCTCTTCCTCGCCTCCTGCTCCGCGGAGGGCGACAAAACCGCCGTAAGCGTGCAGACGCTGCGCGAGAAGCTCGCAAAAGATCCGACCACCGTGGTGGTGGACGTGCGCAACGCGGACGAATTGTCGGGACCGCTCGGCAAGCTCGACGGTGTACAACACATCCCGCTCGCAGACCTTCCGTCGCGGCTGTCGGAACTATCCGCACATAAAAATCGCGAGATTCACATTATTTGCCGCAGCGGAAATCGCTCGGGCAAGGCGGCAAGCTTCCTCCGTGAAAAGGGATTTCAGGCCCTCAACGTCACGGGCGGAATGATCTCGTGGCGCTCGTCGTTCCAGAACGCCAACCGGTAAATTCCGCCCCGCGCGCGGCGCGGATCAGTACGTCTCGGCGCGGGTCAGGCCGGCGAATTTCAGGACGAGGGTCTTGCGGCCGACGGACTCGAAGTGCACAAGAGCCCGCGCCATGTCGCCCGAGCCCTGAAGGTCCATGATGCGTCCGCGGCCGAAGGTCGCGTGCAGCACGATCGTTCCGATCACGAATGACTCGTCGGTCTGGGAATACGATTCGCCCCCGGCCTGGCTATATTCGGATGTAGTTGTCCGTTTTTTCGGGGCCGCCGGCCTCGCCGTGTGTGACGGGAAAAATTCCGTCTGCGCGGGCCGGGCGCGGCGCGTTTCGCGTGCGACAGATTTCGGATCCACCTCCCCGAGAAAGCGCGACGGGATCTGTGGCGCCCGCTCGCCCCAGCGGATGCGCGTGCGGGCGTGCAGCATATACAGCTTCTGCATGGCGCGCGTCATGCCCACATAACAGAGGCGCCTCTCCTCATCGACTTCGTCGCGGTCGATGGACTGGGCGGAGGGGAACAGCCCGTCCTCCATTCCCGTGAGGAACACGACCGGAAACTCGAGGCCCTTCGCGGCGTGCAGCGTCATAAGCGTGACGGCATTACGTTCGCCGTCGAGCGCGTCGACATCCGCGACGAGTGATGCCTCGGCGAGGAACTGTTCGAGTGTGGATTCGCCGTCGGCCGTCTGGAAATCGGTGATCGCAGACAGGAGTTCCTGCACATTCTCGAGACGCGCGCGCGATTCGGGTGTTCCTTCCTGTTTGAATTCCCCCACTATCCCGAGTTCGTCGACCAGCGAGGCGGCCAATTCCCCGGCCGAAATTTTGCTGCGCAGACCCGCGTATTTCTGGATGAGCGCTGCAAATTCACCGATGCGCCGCACCGCTGCCGAACCGAGCCCGGGCACGGTGGCCGCGTTGAGCACCACTTCGAACAGCGCCCCGCCCTGCTCGGCCGCGTACTCGCGCAGCTTCGCGATGCTGCTCGCGCCTATGCCGCGCAGGGGGTAATTGATCACGCGCGCCACCGCCTCGTCGTCGCTCGGATTAACAAGCACGCGCAGATAGGCGAGAATATCCTTCACCTCCTTGCGCCGGTAAAACGCCACACCACCGATAATGGTGTACGGGATGCCGTTGCGGCGCAAAGCGTCCTCGAGCGCGCGCGACTGCGCGTTGGTCCGGTACAGCAGCGCAAAATCCTTGAGCTGCAGCTTTCGCTTACGCCCCTCCTCCTGAATCGCGGCAACGACGCGCCGCGCCTCCTCGGTTTCGTCGGCAACTTCCACGATGGAGATCGGATCACCCTCGGGATTCTCGGTCCACAGCGTTTTCGGAAGCTGCCGCGGATTTTTGCGGATCAGCGCGTCGGCTCCGCGCAGGATGTTGCCCGTCGAGCGGTAATTCTGCTCGAGGCGGAACACCGCGGCCCCGGCGAAGTCGCGCTCGAACTCCAGTATGTTCCGGATGTCGGCACCCCGGAACGCGTAGATGCTCTGCGCATCGTCGCCCACGACGCATATGTTGCGGTGTTCCGAGGCAATGCGTCGCACGATCTGGTACTGCGCCTGATTCGTGTCCTGATACTCGTCGACGAGGATGAAGCGGAACAGCTTCTGATACTGCCCGAGCACGTCGGCATGTCCATCGAAGAGCCGAATCGGCTGGAGGATCAGGTCGTCGAAATCCATGGCATTGGCGGAACGCAGCCGCGCTTCGTAGTCGCGGAACACTTCGGCCACCTTCCTGCCGAACACGTCGCGCGCGTCGGCATCGAGGTCGGCGGGTCCCATCATCTTGTTCTTCGCCGCGCTGATTGCATGCCGGACTGCGGAAGCCGACAATTGCTGCGTATTGATGCCGCGGTCCGACATCACCGACTTCACCAGCGCCTGCGCATCGTCGGTGTCGTAGATCGAAAAACTCTTGTGATACCCGATTTTCTCCGCGTCACGACGCAGCAGCCGTGCAAACGTCGAATGGAACGTCCCCATCCAAATCCGCTTTGCATCTTCTCCGGGAATGAGCAGCTCCACACGCTCGCGCATCTCGCGCGCGGCTTTGTTCGTGAAGGTCAGCGCAAGGATGTTGTGCGCGGGAACGCCGCATTGAAGCAGGTACGCGATCCTGTATGCCAGCACGCGGGTCTTGCCGCTTCCCGCGCCCGCGATTATCATCACAGGGCCGTCGAGGGTGCGGACTGCGTCGCGCTGCACGGTATTCAGGTCGTTCCAGATCATGTGTAGGAGTTAGGAGCTAGGAGCTAGGAGTGAGGAACCGGGAAATGGGGATGAGAATACGAGGAATGACTGGGGAGGGCTGGCGATGTTCTGATACGGAAAGCGCTGTTCTTCCATCCATCGTGCTGCCATTCCCCTTTTCCCGTTGCCCGTTTCCCGTTGGCCGTTTCCCGTTGGCCGTTGGCCGTACCCCGTTTAGCGTTCCGGGCGCATGGTCGGGAAGAGGATGACGTCACGGATCGATTCGGCTCCGGTGAGTAGAATAGTAAGGCGGTCGACACCGATGCCGAGTCCGGCCGTAGGCGGCATGCCGTATTCCAGAGTCTCGATGAAGTCCTCATCAAACGACATGGCCTCTTCATCACCGCGTGCGCGAAGTCCTGCCTGCTCGAGGAATCGTTCCTTTTGGTCGATCGGATCGTTCAATTCCGAGAAGGAGTTGGCGATTTCCTGACCGTTGATGTACAGTTCGAAGCGTTCGACGAGTCCGTCCTGCGCGCGATGCCTCTTGGCGAGCGGCGACAACTCCAGCGGATAGTCGGTGATGAACGTTGGCTGCACGAGGTGATGTTCGACGCGGGCCGAAAAGATTTCGTCGATGATGCGTCCCGGTCCGTCGCTGTCTTCGAGTTCCACGCCGAGGCGCGCGGCGGCCGCGCGAAGTCCCTGCTCGTCGAGTCCGGCGAGCGACTCGCCCGTGTATTCGCGAATGGCCTCGAACATGGGGAGGCGCCGGTACGGCGGAGTGAAGTCGATATCGGCGCCGCCGACAGACACGACGGGTGTGCCGTTGACAGCCTGGTTCACCGTGTGCAGCATCTCCTCGACGAGGCCCATCATCCACGCGTAGTCCTTGTACGCGACGTACAGCTCGAGCATGGTGAACTCGGGATTGTGGCTGCGGTCCATGCCTTCGTTCCGGAAATCCTTGCTGATCTCGTACACGCCGTCGAAGCCGCCGACGATGAGCCGCTTGAGGTACAACTCGTCGGCAATGCGCAGATACAGCGTCATGTCGAGCGCGTTGTGATGCGTCACAAAGGGCCGCGCCGCCGCGCCGCCGTACAGGGGCTGCAGCACGGGCGTCTCGACCTCGAGATACCCGCGCGTGTCGAGGTAACCGCGCAGCGCGGTCACGAGCTTCGAACGTTTCACGAAGGTTTCGCGCACGCTCGGATTCAGGACCAGATCCAGGGCCCGCTTGCGATAGCGGAGTTCCTTGTCCGTAAACTGGTCGTACACCACACGATTCCCCTGCTCGTCGGTCTTTTCCTTGGGAACGGGCAGCGGACGCAGCGATTTCGCGAGCAGTTCCAGCTTTTTGACGTGGATTGAAACTTCTCCGGTACGCGTGCGAAAAACAAAACCTGTGACCCCGATAATATCGCCGATATCAAGCAGTTTCATGATCTCGTACGCATCGTCCCCCACGTCGTCGCGCTTGAGATACACCTGGATGCGCCCGGTGTGGTCCTGCACGTGCGCAAATGTGGCCTTGCCCATGCGGCGCAGCGCCATGATGCGACCGGCAAGAGATATGTCGGGCCCCTGCGGCGCGTCGTCGACGAAGGATGCGACGGTCGCGGCCGCGGTGGCGGTGACGTCGAAGGAGTACGGGTACGGATTGATGCCGCGATCGAGAAGCTCGCGATACTCCTCGCGGCGGCGGAGCATGAGATCGTTCAGGTCGTCTGTTTCGTCGTGGGGCTGTGACACGTATAGTTCCTCGGGATGGAATCGCGATTTGGCAAGCAAGAAACATACGCCCACATGCGCGGAAAAACAACCGCGGTTGGGATTTGCAGGCCCGCGGCGTAGTTTGCCGCCACACGTTCCGGCACACAGCGCATGACCTCGAACCGCAAACAGCTCTTCCTCTTCATCTTCATCGCCATCGTTGTGGTGAGTGTGCTCGAAGGCATGCGCGACGCGCTCGTGGAGGGCGATTCCGGCGTTCTCGTCGGGCAGCTCATCGTGCTCGCGATCATCGGCTACGTGGCATGGCGATCGCGAGAAACCCTGCAGAGCGCGCGCGAACGCTACCGGCAGCGCTTCGAAGAATCGCAGGACACGCTCAGTGTCAAGGACGCGGCGCTGTTCTCGCTCTCGTGGAGCATGGAGATCTACCGCGGCATCCCGCAGGATCGCAAGCGGCTCGTCAAACAGGCCTTCCTGCTCATCGGACTCGGCATGGCCCTCGTGTGGCTGCAGTTGGGGAGCAACGGACTCACAACGCTGGTACTCGTGGGCGCGCTGGTGCTCGCGGGCGTGAACCTGCTTGTGTGGGTGTTCTCGAGCGAGCGCGGAGAGCGCGACCGGCTGCGCATCGAACTCGACACCGCGCGTCACATGCAACTCAGTCTCATGCCCACCGGCGATCCCTGCATCCGCGGTTACGACATTGCGGGCTTCTGCGCGCCGGCGCGCGACGTCGGCGGAGACCACTTCGATTATGCGCACCTCGGCGACGGTCGTTTTGCCGTGGCAGTGGTGGACGTGGCGGGCAAGGGCATGGACGCGGCCATGACCGCCGTATTCACGAGCGGCGCATTTGTTGCGACCGTGCAGGTCGACACCGACGTGCCGCGTGTCATGACCACGCTCAACACCGCCGTGCGTTCGCGCGCCGACAGGACGCGCTTCGTCTCGTTTTTCCTGCTCGCGCTCAAACCCGCGAGCGGTGAGGTGGAATACTGCAACGCGGGGCAGACCCGGCCGCTCCTGCTCCGCAACGGCGAAGTGCTCGAAATGCACAACAAGGGGGCGCATTTCCCGCTCGGCCTCGTCGACAATCCCGAATACACTGCCACGAATGTCGTCCTCCGTCCGGGCGATCTCTTGCTCCTATTCACCGACGGCCTCTCCGAGGCGATGAATCCCGCGCGGGAGATCTTCGGCGCCGAGCGCATCGCCGAGACGCTCCGCGGTCTCGCCGCGCGTGATGCCGACGCCGCAACCTGCATCGCGACGATACGCGACGACGTGACGCGTCATGCCGCCGGAGCCGAGCAGCACGACGATGTGACACTCGTGGTGATCCGGCCGCTCGCGGCACCCGTCGAGGAAACCGCCGCGCCCTAGTGTGAAGGGACGCCGCGCGGCTTGAGTATTTTTTCCTTCAGGAAGTGCACCAGGTCGGTCGGGGAGACCGGCTTCTCGAGGTAATAATCGGCCTTGATCCACTTGCGCTCCTCGGAGGTTTCGATCGAGAAGCGGTAGCCGGTCTCGTGTGCCGCCGAGGTCAGCATCACGATACACACCGATGAGCCGTGTGTGTGTTTGTCGAGAGCACGGCAGAGCCGGAAGCCCGAATCCGGGTGCTCCATCACGAGATCCACAAACACCACGTCGGGCAGAAAACGCTCGAAGGCCTCGAGACCGCTCTCGCTGTCGTACGCGCTCGCGACCTCAAATCCCGCGGCCTCGAGGGCCACGCGGTTGATTTCGACAAGGTCGATGTCGTCGTCGATAAGAAGAATTTTTTTATTCATGACTTTTCGGATCGGGGAATGGGGAACGGGGAACGGGGAACGGGGAATGGGTAACCGGAAACGGGAAATCAGATTCTTCACTGTTCCTAGCTACTAGTTCCTAGATCCTAGCTCCTTGTTCCTGATGACCGATCGATGTATTCGGTATGCAGCAGTTTGTGCGCGAGGTGGCTGCCGGGCGCTTCGAGGAAGGTGTTGTAGAGATGTTGAATGGATTGGTTGTGATGAGAGCAACGCACGGGTGTGTCGCGGTCCAGCGCGTACATGCTCTCGGTGCGCTTGCGCACGCGCGCCGGATCGGCGCTGCGCGGCTGACCGCCGCCGTTCACGCAGCCGCCCGGGCAGGCCATCACCTCGATAAAATCGTAGGGCGATTCACCCGCTCGGATGGCGTCGAGTATGGGACCGACAGCACGAAGTCCGCTCACAGCCGCGAGACGCAGAGTGCGGTCGCCGATGGTGACCTCGGCGCGGCGTGTGCTGTCGGCGCCGCGGATGGGCGAAAATTCGAGCGACGACATTTCGCCTCCCGTCAACACGTGATAGACCGTGCGCACCGCGGCCTCCATCACACCGCCCGAGGCGCCGAACAGCGCCGCGGCGCCGGTGGCGTCGCCCATGGGATCGTCGAACGGTTCGTCGGGCAGACGTGCAAAATCGATGCCCGCGGCGCGTATCATGCGCGCGAGTTCACGCGTGGTCAGAACGGCGTCGACGTCGGGTCCCTGCGCGCCCAGTTCCGGACGCTGGGCCTCGAACTTTTTCGCCGTGCAGGGCATGATCGAGAGCACAAACACCGAGGAGGGGTCGAGTCCGATCCGCTCGGCGTACGCGCTTTTGAGAAGCGCGCCCTGCATCTCGTGCGGCGATTTGCAACTGCTCAGATGCGGAAGCAGATCGGGATAGAAGTGCTCGATGTAGGCGACCCAGCCCGGGCTGCACGACGTGAGCAGCGGCAGGGTGCCGCCATTCTTCACACGTTCGAGCAGCTCGTGTCCCTCTTCCATAATGGTGAGATCGGCGCTGAAGTTTGTGTCGAAGACGCGGTCCACACCCAGGCGCCGCAGGGCGGCGACGATTTTCCCTGTTACAAGCGTGCCCGCGGGCAGACCGAACTCCTCGCCCAGCGCGGCCCTCACGGCCGGCGCCACCTGGGCCACAACCGTGCGCGCGGGACTGTTGATCGCCTCCCACACCGGCTTCCCGCTGCTCTTTTCGCCCAGCGCGCCGACGGGGCACACGAGCACACACTGCCCGCATTCAACACAGGCCACCGTGTTGAGACTGCGCTCCATCGCGGGCGCAACCACGCTGCGGAAACCGCGGTTCGCGAAGTCGATCGCGCCGACGTTCTGCACCTCGTGGCACACCCGCACGCAGCGGCCGCAGAGGATACACTTCTCGACATCACGTTCGATGGCGGGACTGGCCACGTCGATCTTACCGCGCCGGCGTTTGCCGTGATAGCGTCGCATGCGCACATCGTATTCGCGCGCGAGATGCTGGAGTTCGCAGGTCTGATTGCGCTCGCAGACGAGGCAATCCTGCGGATGATTCGCGATGAGCAGCTCGATGATCGTCTTCCTTGCGCGGCGCACACGCGGCGAATTGGTGCGCACCTCGAGACCCTCCGACGCGGGGTAGGCGCAGGCGGGCACGAGATTGCGCTGTCCCTCGGCCTCGACGACGCAGACGCGGCATGCGCCTGTGGGCGAGAGATCCTTCAACGCGCAGAGCGTGGGGATTTTGATGCCTTCGCGTTCCGCGACAGCGAGAAGTGTTTCGCCCTGCCGGGCGGCGCAGCGTTTGCCGTTTATCGTGACGTTCATGGTTCCTTCTCCGTCAATGCGCCAGAATGGCATGGTGGGCGCAGTTCACGCGGCACTGGTCGCAGCGCGTGCATTTTTCCTCGATGATGTAGTGCGCGTGTTTTTTCTCCCCGAGAATCGCTCCCGAGGGACATTTCATCGCGCAAAGTCCGCAACCGTTACAGTGTTCCTGATCGATGCGGTAGGTGAGCAGTTCGCGGCAGGCGCCCGCGGGACAGACGCGGTCGTAGAGATGCGCCTCGTACTCGTCGCGGAAATACCGCAGCGTGCTGACGACCGGATTCGGAGCGGATTGTCCGAGACCGCACAGCGACGCGTCGGTGATCACCTCCGCGAGGCGTTCGAGATACACCATGCCCTGGAAACGCTGCAGGGCGTCGTCGGCGCTTTCACCGCGGTGGCTGCGAGTCAGACTCGTGAGTGTTTCGAGCAGTCGTGTGGTGCCCTCGCGGCAGGGAATACACTTGCCGCAGGATTCCTCCTCGATAAATGCCATGAAGTATTTCGCCAGATCCACCATGCAGGTGCTTTCGTCCATCACCACCAGTCCGCCCGATCCCATCATGGCGCCGACTTGCTTGAGCTGCTCGTAGTCGACGGGTGTGTCGATCACCGATTCGGGCAGAGCGCCGCCCGAGGGTCCGCCGATCTGCACGGCCTTGAAGCGTTTGCCATCGGGGATGCCGCCGCCGATGTCGAACACGACCTCGCGGAGCGTGGTGCCCATGGGCACTTCCACCAGACCCGTATTAAACACCCGGCCCGACAGCGCGAAGATTTTGGTGCCCTTCGAAGTTGTGGTGCCGAGCGCCGCGTAGGCGGGCGCGCCGAGTCCGAGCAGCACGGGCACGTTGGCGAAGGTCTCGACATTATTCACCACGGTCGGTTTGCCGAAGAGGCCCGAGACCGACGGATAAGGGGGGCGCGGACGCGGCATGCCCCGGCGCCCCTCGATGGAGTTCATCAACGCCGTCTCTTCGCCGCAGACAAACGCGCCCGCGCCCTTTTTGATGAGCAGATCGAAGCTGAAGCCCGATCCGAGAATGTTCTCGCCGAGAAGTCCGTACGCGCGCGCGTCGGCGATAGTGCGGCGCAACCGCTCGATGGCGAGCGGATACTCGGCGCGGCAGTACACATAGCCGCGCGAAGCTCCTATTGCGTACGCGGCGATGATCATGCCCTCGACCACGCGATGCGGATCGGATTCGAGCACGGCGCGGTCCATAAACGCGCCCGGATCCCCCTCATCGGCGTTGCAGATCAGATACTTCACGTCCGACTGCTGCGCGCGCGCGAACTCCCATTTTTTTCCTGTCGGAAATCCGCCGCCGCCGCGTCCTCGAAGTCCGCCCTCGAGCACGTCCTGTATCAACGCTTCGGGCGTCATGGTATTGAGCACACGCGACAGCGCGCGGTATGCGCCGTGCGCCATTGCCTGCGTGATGTCCTCGGGATCGACGATGCCGCAGTTGGCCAGCACCCGTTTCTGCTGTTTCGCGAAGAAGGGCAGTTCGTGCAGCAGCGGGAGTCCGTGCCAGCCCTCGGCATCACACGGTGCCGCGATGCCCAGCAGTTTCGACACAACGACGCTGCGGCCCAGCACCGAGCTTTCGATGATGGAAGGCACATCGCGCGGTGTGACATCGGCGTACGTGATACGCGGGAGGCCGGGCAGCTTCACATCGACGAGCACCTCGCGCGAGCAATATCCGAGGCAGCCGGTGCGCAGCAGCGTGGCATCGATGCCGCGCACGGCGAACTCGGCCGCGAAGGCGTCGAACACACCCTGCGCGCCATTGGCCAGGCCGCACGTGCCCATGCCGACAAAGACGACGGGTTTCTGGTGAACTTCGAGACGGAGCCGTGCGAGCAGTTCCGTGCGGCGCAGTTCGCCCTCGTCGCCGCGGGCGGAATCACATTGGGCTCCGAGGTTCACACAGTCCACAAAACGCGGACACGGCGCGGCCTGTGCGTGTGTGCACCCGCTGAAACACTCAACAAACGGGTTCATGTTCGGCCTCCGTTTTCTGCGCTTTCGCCTTGTAGGTGCGGAGCAGCTTCTGCAGCGATTTGACGGTGAGACCGCCGTGGAACTGCTCATTCACCGCTATGACCGGCGCGATGGAACAGGCGCCGATACACGCGACGGTCTCGAGCGTGAAGAGGCGGTCGCGCGTGGTATCGCCGGCCTTGACGCCCAGCTCGTTTTCAAGTGTCTGCAGAAGATCGAAGGATCCCTTGACGTGGCAGGCGGTGCCGCGGCAAACCTTGATCACGTATTCACCAAAGGGCTGGAAGCGGAATTGGTTATAGAAGGTGGCCACACCGTACACACGCGAGACAGGGATGCCGATGTACTCGGCGACTCGTTCCATCTCTGCTTCGGGCAGGTATCCATGGATTTCCTGCACGTCCTGCAGCATGTCGATGAGCCAGGAGGCGTCCTTCCGCGGGTAGCGCTGCAGAGGATCCGTTTCGGGAATTGTGTTTTCCATTACTAAGGGAGGTGCTGTGATAAGAGGTACTGTTTCGGATTCTAGTGAATTTTTTCTCTAATACGGATTTTTCATTCGAAGTTTCGGGCGCACTCTTCCCCGCTTCTCAGAGCAGGAATCGCCGTAAATCACTGTCGAAATGAGAGATGCGGCAATATTACGTAAAACGACCAAATCCCCGGATAATTCGTACCGCCGTCGTATTGTGAAATTATTCTCATTTCATTACCAACTTACAGCACCGGTTCGGAAAAAGCAAGTCCCCGAAACAAATTCCCGGCATCAGTTGCATCAATTCCTGCCGTAACTTTCCACGTTACACGTTTTCACGTGTCCAAGTGGCAGGTAGCAAGGTGGACAAGTGGAAGGTGGCACGGTGGACAAGTGGAAGGTAGCAAAGTGGACAAGTGGAAGGTGGCACAGCGAGCGCCCGGCGTTCAGCGTTCCCCTCCCTACTCTCTACTCCCTACTCCCTACTCCCAACTCCCAACTCCCTACCCCCACTCCAAGTTGCATTTTCCGATTTCCTCCGTATATTTGTATTCCCATCCGATTGCGCCCTTAGCTTAATTGGATAGAGCATCTGACTACGGATCAGAAGGTTCGGGGTTCGAGTCCCTGAGGGCGCGCAAGAGAAGGCTCACGGCAGTGAGCCTTTTTCGTTGACAACAGCTTCCGTGGTACGCCTTGTCGCGTATGAGTGGCGGGGTTCATATTGGGGTGAAGAACGAACTTGGGCGCGAACTACTCCCCATCGGAACGCTTGATGCGAATGCGGCTCGGTTCTGCATCGCATACTCGTCCAGCGGCATGGACTTGACAATGGTTCAATTACTCCATAAGATGTCCCAAATCATCTTATTGTTCGCGGCGTATGAGTTTTGGTGCAATCGCAGCCAATCCTGCGATGTGAATAAAGGAGTATACCATGTGGAAAGCATCGTACGTTCTGATTCTTCTTTCTGGCGTCATCGCAATGACTCAGGTTCTCCGTGCACAAGAGTTGCGTATTCCTGAATCGGCCTCTCTTTCCTCCCCGACAGTTGCCCGGCAATTCCATTACCAGGGATGCCTGACAAAACCCGACGGCACACCGCAGCCCGACGGCACGTATCAGATGAAGTTCGAAATCATCGATCAGACAACAAGTCCGGGATCCGTAGTCTTCTCGGAAGCCGCGTCCATCACAACAAAGAAGGGGTTGTTCGAACACGCCATCGGCAGCGTCGACACGGTCGGGAACAGGTTGAATCCTGCCATTTTCCAACGCCGCGTCGCGCTGCGCCTCACCGTCAACGGCGAAACGCTCCAACCGCTGATCCCGATCTACAGTGTTCCCATCGCGATGCACGCCTTGTATGCGGATTCTCTGAGGCAACCTTTGCCGGCGGGACCGGCGGGACCCAAAGGTGTCGATGGTATCAATTGCTGGGACCTCGACGGCGATGGAGTGAAAGATGCAAATGAGGATAAAAATACCGATGGAAAATGGGACGCCGCAGACTGCATCGGTCCGCAAGGTCCGGCGGGTCCGCGTGGACCGGCAGGGCCGCCGGGAGGCGCCGGGGGAAAAGACACGGTCAGTATCGTCAGGACCGATTCGCTTGTTGTTCTGACAATTTCAGAACATTACGGACCCGAGTATTACATCTATGATGATCCAATCACGGGGAAGAAGGACACGACTCGCATTTACGGCGGCCAGATATGGATCGGTGACGGCAAAGGCGGAGTCGCAGTTTCGTTCGACCAGCGTCAGTCCATTCACAACATTCCGGAATTATACATTTATACTGATCCGCAGACCGGAAAGTCTGACACATCAAAAATTCACGGCGGGCAAATCCTCATCGGGGATGGCAGGGGGGGAACCACTGTTCTCTTTGATCAGGAAAAATCGGTTCACAACGTCCCCGAATTCTACATCTACACCGATCCTGCATCAGGAAAGAAAGATACGACGCTCATCCATGGCGGAGCGTTGAGTACAACGGCATTCAGTGTGTTGGACGCAAAAGGCAATGTCAAAGTGGCATTCTCGGAAAACGAGTCATACCATGAGGTGCCCGAAACCTACGTGCACATCAATCCCACCACCGGGAAACGTGATACAACAGTGATTGACGGAGGATCCGTAACAGGCCGTAATATTGGCGTAGTGGACGGGAGTGGTAATCTGAAAGTGACTTTTGATGAAAACAAATCCGTACACCGTGTCCCTGAATACTACATCCGCACGGATCCGTCAACCGGCAAGGCCGACACGACCATACTCAATGGCTCACAGATCATCGGATCGCGGATGTTTATCAGAGATGACCTTGGGAGAGTGGTCGGGCAAATTACTCCGACCGGTATGGGAACCTTTACTCCGGGAAGTCCGATCGTGCTTGGATTCATCACACAAGGGGGAACAGGAGATTTTCACGGCCTCGTTGTCAGGGACAGCGCAGGGAATGCCACAACCTTTCACGACCGTCGTGGCCACTCGTTCCACTATCGTCCCGAGACCTTTTACGGGGGCGTGACCGTCCCTCTCGAAAACGGAAACATCATGCGCCTCGATCCACTGGAAGGCCTCTCGATAAAAACCCCGACGGGAGGATTTGTCGGACACCTGAATCCGCAGGGCAGTTTCTACTTTATCGGGACGAAGAACAATATCGTTCCCACGGCCAGCTACGGCACAAGGCAGATGTACGCGGTTGAAGCGCCGGATGTGCGCTATTCAGACTATGGCAGTGCACAGCTCGTCGATGGCGAAGCGGAAGTGCGGCTCGATCCGATGTTCCTCGAAACCGTGACAATCGACGAGGAGCACCCGATGATCGTCACGCTCACACCGTCCGGCGATTGCCGCGGCTTGTATGTGGCGCGCAAAGGCACAGATCGTTTTCTCGTGCGCGAACTCAGCGGCGGCAGGTCGAGCATCGAGTTCGACTGGCAGATTGTCGTCAAACGGCGCGGATACGAGAACGCCCGCATGGAGTCTTATCAGCGTGCTGCCACACGAGAAGAGATGCAGTCGCAGCAAAAATCCTCGATAGAAGCACAGCAGATTCCTGCGCCGGAAGCCACCGATTCTTCCTCACTTCCCACATTGCCTGATGCAACTCCGGACAGACGTGTGCGCGGCTCATCGGATGGTCCCGCCCGTCGCAGACCAGTGCCAGCATCTTCAGGTACCGAACGAGGAAAGCAGACGCTTCCGGAACGGAGTCCGAGATGAAATCCACGATTCTATTCGTCGCCTTGGTATTCCTCGCATCGTCGTGTCTTCACGCGCAGTCGAGCGCAAATTTCGTCATCGAAGCGGACTTGTTCGATTCAGGCGGTCTCGGCAATGCATCGCCGAAAAGTGCATCATTCGCGATGATCTCGATTATCGCCCAATCCGCCGCGAGGAACTCGTCAACAAGCACTACTTACGATCTCTCCTCCGGCGTCATCTGCCTTTTCTGCGGAAAAGCAGGTCCAGTGGGCGTTGAAAGCACCACCGCGACGAGTGCGTTTTTTCTCGGGCAATCCTATCCTAATCCAGCCAGTGCCGGAGCAGACGGGATCGTGTTTGTCCAGTACAGCCTCTCGTCGCCCGCTCGCATCTCGCTCCGTCTGCGCGATCTGTATGGTCGTGTCGTCGCCACGGTATACAACGGAGACAAAAGCGGAGGTCTGCATACTGCCTCGCTTGACGTCTCAGATCTGACACGAGGCAATTACATCCTCGAACTCGAGTCGCCCGGCGCCTTGCTCAGCCGCATGATAACCGTGCTGAGATAAGGTCCGGTTTTTTCGTTTGGCAACTGTCGACCTGCCGAAAGGGGTCGATGTTTCGAACGAATGCGGCACAGCGTGTATTTCCGCGATGTGACGATTCGGGAAAACCGGTGGTTGATTAAGGACGCACAGCCGGACTTTCCGTTTACGGATCTGAAGGTTCGGGGTTCGAATCCCTGAGGGCGCGCAAGAAAACAGACGAAACATCAGTAAAAACGCCACTTCCAACGAAGTGGCGTTTTGTGTCTGATCCCTGAACCGTTAAAGCGTGACGGGGTGTGAACCTTTTTTACTTGAGAACATCAGGAAACATCATACATCCAATTCGTGAAGTTGAGCCCACTGCCATTTGCCTTTTCAATCTTGCCGATCAGGCGGAAATCCGTAGTCACAACATAATAGCCTTGCGTCGATGCTTCCAGAAGTGACATGTCTGCAAGGCCCAATTCGATGTATTGACCACGAACCATGAGTTTTGCTGATTCAACATACCGTTCTGCCAACCCCGCCGCTACAACCACTCCCTGGAGTAGATGAAGCGCGTCCGAAAAGTTTTTCGCAAGCTTCTCTAGAAAGTAGCTTGTCTCAGTCAAGATAAAAGGCGTGGTGGCCATCCTTCCATCACATGCCCTGGCGATGGTAGCTAGCATTGCAACATGGGTTATATCAAAATTCTTCGTCTGGGGACAGCGCTGAAGATGCGTACCGAGAGAGTTGCCTAATACATAGGCGAGAAAAACGTTGGTGTCGAAAATCACTGCCTTCGTTCCCTGGGGAATCCGAGGGAGGAGAACGCGTTTCATGTCGTTCTGATTTTCATCGAGAGCACCTCACCAGAATAGACGTCGACTCGGAAAACTTTATAAACTTTTTGAGTTTGTACCTCGAATATCGAGGCGGGGTGGTTACTAGGCACAGTCTCGCGATAACTCAGCGTCACGATCCAGCAATGAGAACCTTGCGCGTTCTCCCTTTCAAGTTCCTCAACTGTGATCGCGCCCGCATTTGGATTTAAAGCCTTGAGATATGCAGCGGCAGCCTGTGCAGCGCTTTTCCCTTCGATCATAGGCCCCAACTTGGAGGTCGTTGTACGAATGACTTTGGCTACCGAGCTTTTGTCAGCGACCTTTGGCTTCGATTTCTTTCCTGTTGATTCGCTCATGAGTTTCATTTCGTTCTCGCCCTTAACGTTCATAGACCGTGTGTAGGAATTTAAGTCATTTTGCGTCTCGACGCACCTGCCAATTGCTTTTCCTGCCGGGACGTTTCAGAATTGCAGCATCAATGGTGCTTGCGTGCTGCGCAAATACATCGCCAGCGTAATTCCTATTAGACCTACCGTTTTTTGTTGCTGCAGGATTTACTAATCGACCGTCGTTAAAGTGCATCAGAGTCTTGAACCTGCATTCAGCCGCCCGCCAAACTTTCATTCAGCCGACGTGACAATCAGCCGGATTTCGAGCTGCAGGATCCGGTTACCGTGGGGCGCACTGCGCTTTGAGAAACGCTCACACACGCAGGTCTGCAACAATAGTCGTGGGACGAGGGAAACACGCCCGCTTGTGCCGCAGAATTATTCCCCGGCGCAGGAGAAATGCTTGCAATTAGGATATCGAGGGGATATTTTCCCTCATTAATCCCGATCGCACTTTTGAGGCGCGCCGGCATATGTCTGTCGTGAGAGCGCCGACCCATCCACTATCTTCACTCGATAGGAGCGTAGATTCATGGCCGGTTCATCTCCCGAAGGAAAGACGCGTATCGCCTTGCTTGGCGGCGGCGCGGGCGCTTTGAGCACCGCGTTTGCGCTGACGAGTCCGCACAATCCCAACGCATCACAATACGAGGTGACAGTCTATCAACTTGGCTGGCGCCTCGGAGGCAAGGGTGCCAGCGGACGGAATCAGGCGGCGTCGGACCGCATCGAGGAACACGGACTGCACGTGTGGATGGGGTTCTACGAAAACGCCTTTGCCGTGATGCGCGAGGCCTATGGCGAGTGGAAGGGTCCGGGCAACCGCTTCGGCGACTGGCGACACGCATTCACACCGCAGAATTTTGTTCCCTATCAGGAGTTCATCGAGGGACAGTGGCGCACCTGGCCGATCGAGTATCCGACAAACTCGGCGGAGCCGGGCGACGGCAGCGAACTCCCCTCGCTGTGGAACTATGTGGAGATGGTGCTCGGCGCGCTGTGGGAACTGATCACCCATCATGAACTTTTCACGGTGCCCGACGACCCCGCGCCCAAACCCGCGTCGTGGCTGTCGTCGCTGTTTCACGGCGCGGTCGAGGCGGTGGAGAAGGAACTCGCCGCGGCCGGAGGTTTCCTGCTGCGCCATGCACTCGATTTTGTGCGTATGCTCGATGCGGATCCGCACACACACGACCCCGCGCATCACCGCACACTCGACGATCTCCTCCGCCGCTTCCTCGGCTGGCTCTGGGATACGATCGGCCGCGATGTGGAGCGCAACGACACGCTGCGCCGGCTGTGGATACTGGTCGATCTCGGAATCGCCAATCTCCGCGGCCTGCTCGGCGAGGGAGTGTTCACACGCGGACTCGCGGTTCTCAACCAGTACGAGTACCGCGACTTCCTGCGCAGATACGGCGCGTCGGACCTGACGCTCTCGTCCGTTCCGCTCCGCGCGCTGTACGACCTGTATTTCGGCTTTGAGAACGGAGACACCAGCCGGCCGAACATCGCGGCGGGTGTGGCCGTACACGCCATGGGACGCCTGCTGTTCACCTACAAGGGCTCGATCTTCTGGAAGATGAACGCCGGCATGGGCGACACGATTTTCTCGCCTCTGTACGGCGTCCTGCAACAGCGCGGCGTTCGTTTCCGCTTCTTCCATCGGGTCACCGATATCGAGAACAACGGCGGCGATTCGATCACGACCGTGCGGCTGAAGCGGCAAGTGCGACTCAAGGACGCCGCCGCGGAATACCAACCGCTCGTGTACATCGACGGACTCGCCTGCTGGCCCAGCGAGCCGCTCTACGATCAGCTCGACGCAGCGCAGGCCGCGAAACTGCAGGAGCAGCACATCGACCTCGAGTCGTTTTGGACGCCCTGGCAGGACGAGGGAGAGGAGGAGCCCGTCGAACTGCGCAAGGGTGAGGACTTCGACCTCGTGGTGCTCGGCATGCCGCCCGCGTCGCTCGCGCACATCCTTTCACCGTCGATACGCGACCGTAATAACTGGAAGGACATGCTTGCACATGTGGGCACAGTGCAGACGATGGCGGCGCAACTCTGGATCGAGAAGGATCTCGCGGAGTTGGGCTGGAACTCTCCGAGCCCCATCACGACGGCATACGCCGAACCACTCGACACATGGTGCGATATGACACACCTGATCGATCGCGAGTCGTGGAAGGCGCCTCTGCTTCCGAAAAACATCAGCTACTTCTGCGGGCCCATGCAGGATGCGTCCGTCATTCCACCGCCCGACGATCACACGTTTCCCGCGCACGAGGCCGATCGTGTCAAACGTGTCGCGATATCATGGATCGATTCCGAGCTGTCGCGCTTCCTGCCCGGAGCGGCGCCTGTGGTGAATCCCGCGGGCTTCGACTGGAATCTGCTGGTCGATCCCGACGCCAAACGGAGCGGAGAGGCGCGTTTCGACTCGCAGTACTGGCGCGCGAACTGCGATCCCTCGCACCGTTACACACTCTCCACCGCGGGCAGCATCACACACCGCCTTGCGGCCGACGGTTCCGGCTTCGACAACCTCATCCTCTGCGGCGACTGGATCAACTGCATCATCAATGTGGGCTGCGTGGAATCGACGGTCATGTCGGGCCTGCTCGCCTCGCGCGCGATCTCCGGCTACCCGTCGAAGATCGTCGGCGAAGAAATCTGGTCCTGAAGGAGGAACCGACATGAAACGACGTATAGCAGTTCTCGGCGGCGGAGTGGGATCGATGGCGGCGGTGTACACCCTCATGGACGATCCGGACTGGCGCGAGAAATACGACATCACCGTGTACCAGCAGGGATGGCGGCTCGGGGGCAAGGGTGCAAGCGGACGCAACCTCGGCGCGGGCGACCGTATCGAGGAGCACGGCCTGCACATCTGGCTGGGCTTCTACGAAAACGCCTTCGCAATGATCAAGCGGGCCTACGCGGAACTCGACCGTCCGGCGGGCGCGCCGCTGCGCACATGGCAGGACGCCTTCAAACCCGGGAACCAGATCCTATTCACCGAACGGATCAACGGCGAATGGAAACTCTGGCCCGTCGACTTCCCAACCAACGACGAGGTACCCGGCACGGGTGGTGTCTTTCTGACGCCGTGGGATTACGTGTGTATGCTCATCGAGTGGATGCACAGCCAGACGCAATCGAGCGTCCCTCTCGACGATCTCCAGAAACGCGCCACCGAACAACCTCATCACGGGATTATCGGCGACATCGCGCGCGACCTCGAGCGGCTCGGAGTGGCCGTCGCCGAATTGGCAGGCGCCGCGCTGCTCGAGGAGGCCGCCCACCTCGCGCGGTCGATCGGCAGCGATACCACCACACACGATCCCTCGCATCATCGCGGCATACTCGGCCTTGTCGACGGCTTCATGCACTGGCTGTGGAAACTCATCGAGCTTGAACTCGACAGACATAATGAATTACGCCGGCTCTTCGTGGTGCTCGACGTGGCGCGCGCCATACTGCGCGGCATTGTTGTGGACGGTGTGCTCGAACACGGATTCGAAGCGATCAACAACATCGAATTCCGCGCCTGGCTGCTGCGCAACGGCGCGTCGGAGAAATACAGCGTGTACTCGGCGCCCATACAGGGCATTTACGATCTGGTCTTCGCCTACGAGCGCGGCAACACATCGGATCCCGCGTGTGCAAATCTCGAGGCGGGCACCGGCTGTTACGGGTCGCTGCGCATGATGCTCACCTACAAGGGCTCCATCTACTGGAAGATGCAGGCGGGCATGGGCGATACAATCTTCACTCCGTTCCACGAGTTGTTCCGCCGGTATCCCGAAAACATCCGTGTCGCATATTTCCATCAAGTGACGGGAATCGAATCCGACGACGGCGCACATGTCACGGGCATCCGCCTGTTCGAACAAGTGCGCCTGCGTGAGGGGCTGCAGCAGTACGATCCGCTCGTCGATGTGAAGGGACTTCCCTGCTGGCCGTCGGAGCCCCTCTACGAACAGCTCGATCCTGGTGATGCCGCGGAACTGCAGCGCGAGAACATCAACCTCGAATCGTGGTGGTCGCCCTGGCGCGCGAAGGAGGCGGAACGCACACACACGCTGCGGGTCGGCGTCGATTTCGACGACGTGATCTGCGGCATACCTCCCGCCATGCTCGCGCAGTTGCTTGCGGATTCCATCACCTCGCGGCCCGCGTGGACCAGCATGCTCTCGAAGGTGCAGAGTGTGCAGACGCAGGGCGTACAGCTCTGGCTCGCGCCCGATCTCGCGTCGTTGGGATGGACGGGGCCGGACGATCCGCTGCTCGCGGGATATGTGGAACCCGAGAGCACCTGGGCCGACATGTCGCATCTCATCCCGCACGAGAACTGGCCTCCCGATTCGATGCCGCGCACGCTGGCGTATCTGTGCGGCGTGTTCGATGACGCGGCCGTCATACCGCCCTCCACCGACACCGGCTTTCCCGCGCGCGAATACGAACGATTCTCGCGGGAGTCGGCCGCATGGCTGCGGTCGAACATCGCCACGCTGTGGCCCGATGCCGTCGATGCCGCGGGCGCCTTCAAACCCGGCGTCGTGCTGTCGCAATACTTGCGCGCCAACATCGATCCCAACGAACGGTATGTGCTGTCGGTGGTGGGCAGCAGCGAGCACCGTCTGGACGCGGGCGGATCGGGACTTGCCAATCTGTATCTCGCGGGCGACTGGGTGCGCAACATCATCAACGCCGGATGTGTGGAGGCCGCGACTATCGGCGGCATGCGCGCGGCGCGCGCACTCTCGGGCCGTGCCGTCCAGATCATCGGAGAGGATCCCGGCCGCAAGGACAGCAACTGACATGGCACTGCACAGCATCAGTTCGTACGAGGCCGTCTTGATTCCGCTCGCGGTGCCCGACGCCGCCATCGATGCTCTGCTTCCGCGCGGACTTGTCCGCGCGCCGCAGTCGACAACAGCGCCGGGGACGCATCCTGTGCTGCTTCCCCTGGCCCGCAATTTCGATACGCGTCCGAGCTGGCCGCCGCTGTTCCGGCTCGACTACCTCGAGTACAGCGTGGTGGTTCCGTACATCACACGAACCGGTTCGACGACACCACTCACCTACATCCCGATCCTCTTCCTCAATCGATGGTTCCCCATCATTTTCGGCCGGCTGGCATACGGCTTCCCGAAAATCTTCGCGAACATCGAAACGGTCCCGCCGCACTACGCTGCGCAGCGCAGCTCAGGCGCCACACTTGTCGAAGCGGATCTTGTCCCCTCCGGCACGCCATTGCCACCGGCATCATACCCGCACTTCGGCGACATTGCGGCGATGCTCCGCTTCCCGATCGTCTCACATTGGATGGGTCTGGTGTACGTGTGTTCGACGATGGATTGGGGACTCGACACGGTGGCGCGGCTGCGACCGGTATCGGGCGAGCTGCGGATGACGGCCGACTTTTTTCCGAATCTTGAACGTGCAGACTACGCGGTTGAAGGCATCGACCGCGGACCACTCGGCGCCTTTCACCTTACAACGACATGGACGCTCAGTCTCCCTCACCGCTGCCCGGATTGACCGTACTCGGCAATGACGCGTCCCGCACCCAACTGCAGATCGTACTGCATGTGCGTGGAGACGAGCGTCGGCACCTTGGACGCCGGAAAACCGAACTCCGCGACTATCGGGTGGCTCTCGAACTGCCCGATCTCGAGTTCCCAGGGATCGAAACTGAGACTCATGCTGCGGAGGTTTTGCAGCGTCATGTCGAATTCAATCACCGCCTGGTAACACGCGCGTGTGCCGTCCACAACATCGCGGAATTGTTTCAGCGCGACCATGGGCATGCGGCCCGCGAACAGATCGGTCACGGCGCTGACAAGAAAATGCGGATCGGGCAGCACAAGCTGGTGATGTTCCTTCGGCAGGCGCGCGAGCGCGGTGCGCACCATCTCCTCCAGCGTGTGCAGCTCGGGATGCTCGCCCGGAGACACGTCGACCGGACGCAGCGTGAGCAGCCGCTGCATGGAGGCCTGGCTGTTGAATCCATACGAGGAGACCACCGTGGTGTCGACCGTGAACGGGTCGCCCGGCTGCGGCGCGAGCGACACATCCGCGATGGCCTTGGGGAAGCCGTAAATAATCTCACCAGCGAGCATGGCCGGCGGACTGTCGACAAAGATATAGGGCGTGAACCAGGCGAGGCGGTCCGCCACAAACACACCGAGTTCCTCTTTCCCCGCCATCGTCAGCATCCACAGAATCGCTTCGTGTTCCTCGACCCACGCCTCGGGAGGCCGCTGTGCGTGTGTCTGCGTGAGGTGCATGAACGTGAGCATGACGAAGGACGAGACCGGGCGATAGCGCGTCCTTCCGTCACCCATGGCCGCAAGCGGCGCGTTCAGATAGCGGTCGCACATCGCGGCAAGGGCCGGGGCGTCGGCCTGAAGCACAAAGCAGTGCGAATCGACGTCCAGGACCTGGAACGGCTGGCAGAGCACTTGTTCGCCGCCACGAACGATGTATTGCGGATACGTTTCCTGCGACATATATCACCTCCGTTACAATTCGGTGCAAGGCATACAGGCCGTCGCCGCGGGTTGACCGTGCGCGGCAGTATGCAGAAAATCCGTGGCGCGCGGCCACAGTGCCATCGAGTGAGTCGGGGAATATATGCCGCGCAACCGTGCGCGCAAAACGGCGGCGGGACGTCCGACACACGGCACGCAACACATCACCATTTCTGCTGACGAGGTCCGCACATGCGAACATTACACGGATATACACTCGGTGAAAGTCTCTACGAAGGTTCCCGGACTCTCGTTTTCCGCGGCCGCCGCGACAGCGACGGCTCGCCCGTCGTCCTGAAATTCCTGCGCGCCGAATATCCCGGCGCGCGCGATCTGGCGCGGCGCGGCATGGAGTTCGAAATCATGCGACGCATCTCGTCCGACCGTGTCGTGCGCACCATCACCCTCGAAACGGCCGGGAACGGGAAGGCGCTGGTGCTCGAGGACTTCGGCGGCGCGTCTCTCTCAAATGTGCTTGCCGCGCGCCGGCCCGAACTTCCCGAGTGCCTCGACATCGCGATCGGCATCGTGGAAGGCATTGCCGCGATTCATGATCAGCACATCATTCACAAGGATATCAATCCGGGCAACGTGATCTACGCGTCCGGCACCGGCGAATTGCGCATCGCGGATTTCGACATCGCCTCGATGCTGACACGCGAGCAGCCCGAGATCCTGCATCCGCGGCGGCTCGAGGGAACACTGTCGTACATCTCGCCCGAGCAGACCGGCCGCATGAACCGCGCGATCGATTATCGCACGGACTTCTACTCGCTCGGCGTCACGCTCTACGTGCTCTTCACGGGCCGCCGTCCTTTCGACGCCGTGGATCCGCTGGAACTCGTGCACAGCCACATCGCGCGCACGCCCGCCGAACCGCATACCGTCGACGACACCGTGCCGGTCGTGCTTTCTCAGCTTGTCATGCGCCTGTTGGAGAAGACGCCGGAGGCGCGCTATCAGAGCGCGCTGGGCATACACCGCGACCTCGTCGAATGCCGCGACCGTCTGCAACGAGAGGGCGCGATCGCGCCGTTCGCGCTGGGGGCGCACGACGTGTCCGAGCGCTTCCATATCCCGCAGCGGCTCTACGGCCGCGAACACGAGATCGGGCAACTGCTCGAGGCCTTCGACCGCGTCGCCACCGGCACCACCGAGCTTATGCTTGTCTCCGGATTTTCGGGCATCGGCAAAAGCGCGCTCGTGCAGGAAATCCACAAACCGATACTCGAACGCCGCGGATATTTTGTGGCAGGAAAATACAACCAGCTCGGACGCTCGCAGCCATACAGCGCCATCATCCAGTGTTTCCAGGAACTCGTGCGGCAGATCCTCACCGAAGAGCCCGACACCATCGCCGCGTGGCGCGAGCAGCTCCATCACGCACTGCATCCGTTGGGACAGGTGGTGGTGGACGTCATTCCCGAGGTCGCCGACATCATCGGTCCGCAGCCGCCCGCGCGCGAGCTGCCGCCGTACGAATCGCAGAACCGCTTCAACGCGGTGTTCCTGAAATTCGTGCATGTGTTCATGCGTGCCGATCATCCGCTCGTGATATTCCTCGACGATCTACAGTGGGCCGACACCGCCTCGCTGAATCTGCTGCATCTGCTGCTCACCGATCCGAAGACCGGCTACCTGTTTCTGCTTGGCGCGTATCGCAGCAACGAGGTGTCGGCGGGGCATCCCCTGTCCGCCGTCCTTGCGCGCCTCGAACAGCAGCAGGCCCGGATCAACACCGTCACCCTCGAGGAACTCGAACCGGCGCATGTCGCCGCGCTGCTTGCCGATGCGCTGCGGCGGCCGACCGCCGATTGCGCCACACTTGCCGAGCTTGTCATGCGCAAGACTGCGGGCAATCCGTTTTTTATCAACGAATTTTTAAAGACGCTGTACACGCGCGGGCTGGTGCACTTCTCCTCGACATGCGGCGGATGGGACTGGGACACCGCGCGCATCGAGGACGAGGCGATCACGGAAAACGTCGTCGCGCTCATGGCGGACCGCATCACCTCGCTCGGCGGCGCCGCGCAGGAACTGCTTCGCATCGCCGCGTGTCTCGGCTCCACCTTCGACCTTCGCACAGTGGCGCTTGTGCGGCCCGAGTCCGCCATCACGCTGGCCGGCATACTGTGGGATCCGCTGCAGGCGGGATTGATTCTGCCCGTCGGCGCCACGCTGCAGCTCGATCCGGCCGTACGCGAACAGCTTGCCTATATCGGCGATGTCGGCGACGGGGCGCCGCTCGAATACCGCTTCCTGCACGACCGCGTCCAGCAGGCGGCATACTCGCTCATTCCCGAAGCCGAGCGCGCGGAGACACACCTGCGTATCGGGCGCCTGCTCCATAAAAACCTCCCGACCGAGGAACAGGCCGAGCGCATTTTCGACATCGTGATGCAGATGAATCTCGGAGCCGAACTGCTGACCGGCGAAACCGACCGCCTCGAGCTGGCGCGCTTGAACTTTGAGGCGGGCGGCAAGGCCAAACTTGCCAGCGCCTATGAACCGGCACTGCGGTATTTCGACACGGGCATCGGTCTGCTGCCCGAGGCGGCATGGGAGCGCTGTTACGAACTCGCCTATCCGCTGCACGTCGAAAAGTTCGAGTGTGAGTACATGCTGCTGCGCTTCGAGCAGATGGAGCGGCTTTTTACCTACATCCTCGAGCGCGCGCGCACACCCGTCGAGAAGCTTCCTTTGTATGATATCAAACTTGTCGTGCGCATGGCAGCGGGCAATTACGACGAGGCCAATGCCATCGGCATCGAAGCGCTGCGGTTGATGGACATCGACCTTCCGGAACATGCGACCGTGGAGGACATCGGCGCCGCCTTCGGCCGTGTGATGGGGAAAATCGGAGGACGCAAAGCCATGGAGCTGCTCGAACTCCCGCTGGCTTCGGATCCGACCACACTGCCCATCATGCGCCTTCTCAGCGATCTGATCGGTCCCACCTACCAGGGCAACATCAACCTCTTCGCGCTTGTGGTGCTGCAGATGGTCGAGCGGTCGCTCGATCATGGCAACACAATTTACTCGGCCCACGGGTACAACCTGTTCGGCAGTCTGCTCGCCGTGATGGGCGACAGCGCCACCGCGGTGGAATTCGGGCTCATGGGCAACGCGCTCAGCCAGCGCTACAACGATCTCTCGAGCATCAGCCGCACGCATCTGGTGTTCGGCATGATGCTGAGCCACCTGACCATGCCGCTCGCCGAGAGCCTGCGTTTCCTGCGAACCGCCGAGCAGGCGGGGTTGGACTCCGGCGATTTTCATCCCGTCATTTACGCGGTCGCGCACTTCCCCATGGGTATGTTCCTGATCGGCGCGCCGCTTCCCGAGATAGCGGCCGATGTTGAACACACGCGGGGATACGCGGATGCCGCGCACTATCAGGACGGCATCGACATGGCCACCAGCTACCGCCAGGCGATACGCTGCCTGCAGGGCCGGACGCGCGGCGCGGCGGATTTCAGCGACGCGGAATACGATGAGGCGGCGACGATGGCGCGCCTCGAGAACAACGACGGCCTGCTGCCGCTGCACTGGCACCTCGTGTGCCGCCTCTTCGCCTGCACCTTCCAGGGCGCGTACACCGACGCGGCCGCGGCCGGCCGTCGCGCGATGTCGCTCGTCGCCCTGTCGAGCACCTTCACACACGCCCTGGCGAATCACCTGTATCTGCCACTCGCCCTGCTCCTCGACTGGGAGAACATGTCGGACGAGCAGCGCGCCGACGCGACACAACAGATCGATGCCTGCATCGAGGCGCTCGGCCGTTTCGCCGAGGGCAATGTCGCACACGTACGCGCGCTGATCGACGCCGAACGTCTCCTCGTTCAGGACAGGGTGCTCGAGGCGGAGGATGTCTATCACACAGCGATCGACCTGGCGCATGCCTGCGGCGCGATACATGTGGAAGCCCTGGCCTGCGAGCGTGTCGCGCGGCTCTATCTCCGGCGCGGACGGCCGAGAGTGGCGGAAGTATTTATTCGCGATGCGATCTATCACTACGGCCGCTGGGGCGCGACGCACAGGGCCACACAACTCGCGCGTGAATTCCCCTCGGCGCAGGGCGCGCACGGCGTCATCGACGTGCTCGCGGCAAGCGGCACGGAAACCGAAACCACAAACACCGCGATCGGCACGCTGGATCTTGCCTCCGTGCTCAAGGCGACACAGGCCATCAGCGGGGCCATCGTGCTCGGCGACCTGTTGCGACAGCTCATGGATATTGCCATCGAGGCGGGCGGCGCGCAGCGCGGCGTGTTTATGCTCGCGCGCGACGGCCAGTTGCGCGTTGTGGCCGAGGCGCGGCTCGGCGGCGAGACGACACTGTTGCTCGAGGATCCGCCGGAACCCGCGGGCTTTGTGGCAGAGAGTGTCGTACAACTCGCGGCACACAAACGTGATGCGTTTATCGTGGACGATGCGGCGGCCGATCGACGCTTTGCGGCCGATCCCTTCGTGCGAACGCACAAATCAAAATCCATCCTGTGCCTGCCCATCATGCAGAAGGGGACGCTGTGCGGCATGCTCTACATCGAGAATGCGCTTGCCACCGGCGCCTTCGGCGCGCAGCGCGCCGTGCTGCTTGCGCTGCTCTCCGGACAGATCGCGATCTCGCTCGAGAACGCGATGTTCTACGAGAACCTCGAACGCAAGGTGGAGGAAAGGACGGCCGAGCTGCGCGAGAAGAACGAGGAACTCGCCGTGGCCCTCGATCATCTGCGCAAGACGCAGGGGCACCTAATTCAGACCGAGAAGATGGCCTCGCTCGGACAGCTCACAGCGGGCATCGCGCACGAACTAAGGAATCCGCTCAATTTTGTCAACAACTTCTCCATGCTCTCGCTCGAGTTGGTCGACGACATCGTGTCGAACTTCGAGAAACACGGCGAGCAGCGTCTGCGGGACGTATCGGAGGTGTTCGGCGAGATGTTTGCAAGTCTCTCCGAAAACGCCGTGCGAATTCACGAACACGGACAGCGCGCGGATCGAATCGTGCAGAACATGCTGCTGCACTCGCGCAGCGGCGGCAGCACGCTGCTGCCCCTCGACATCAACGCGCTGCTCGACGACTCGCTGAAAGTGGTGCATCACAACGTGCGCTCGCAGTATCCGGACTTCGATCCCCTCGTCACACGCCGCTTCGCGGAGGGACTGCCGCGGGTACAGGGTATTCCGCAGGATCTCACGCGCGCCTTCATCAACCTCATGAACAACGCCTTCTACGCCATGCACCACAAAGGCGGGCACGAAGGCGGCCACGACTACATCCCCACGCTGAACTGCTCGACCGCGCTCGTGGACGGCAACGTCATCATCAACATTGCCGACAACGGTCCGGGCATCCCCCGTGAAATACAGGCCAAGGTTTTTGAACCCTTCTTCACCACCAAACCCACCGGCGAAGGAACCGGTCTCGGACTCTCGCTCAGTTATGAGACCGTGGTGCACGGCCACGGCGGACGTATGACTTTCGAGAGCACACCCGGCCACGGCACCGTGTTCACGATCGGTCTGCCGGTGTAGGGGCATCGGACTGTTGTTTTCCGAATGTTCCGGAATCGGATGCGGCGGTCTTGAAGCGATGCGGATCTTCTTGAGGCCGACGCACGCGGAATACGCGGCTACGATACCTTCACCACCACCACGGTCATGTCGTCGTACTGCGCGGCGCCGGAAGTGAAGGACATGACACCCTCGATGATAGCATCGCGTATGGCGCGGGCGGAGAGCGTGGCGCAATCGAGACGGGCGGCGAGGGCGTGGAGTCGTTCGTCGCCGAAGAAATCACGCGACGCGTTCTGGGCCTCGGTGATGCCGTCGGTCACCACGATCACCACATCGCCGCTCTCCAGCGCCAGTGTGCGCTCGGTATAGTTGTGCTCTTCGCGCAGCCCGAGCGCCAGCGTGCCACCCTCGCTCTCGAGCCAGGCGAGGGACGCGCCGCGGCGGAGCAGCGGCCGCACCAGGCCTGCGTTCGAGAAGGTCATGGCCGGACCCGCGGGATCGAGCGCCACGAGGCACATGGCCGTGAACATGCCGCGCTGCGATTTTTCGTTGAGAATGCGGTTGGCCTTTTCCAGCGCCTGCGCGGGCGAACTCGCGGCGCGCGCCTCGGCGCTCAAGATGCCGTTGGCGAGCACCGCGGTCATGGCCGCGCGCATGGCCTTGCCCGATACGTCGCCGACGGCGATGCCGAAACGATTGCCGTCGCCGAGCCGGAAATAATCGAAGAAGTCGCCTCCGACTTCGTTCGCGGGTCTGCACACGCCCGTAATGTCGAAGCCCGGCAGCACAGGATCCTCCTGCGGCATGACGGCCATCTGCGTGTCGTGGGCCACGCGCAGCTCGGCGCTGAGTCGCACGCGCCGCAGATGACTGCGGTACATGACCAACACAAGCAGGCCCGCAAGCCCCAGCACAAGCAGCCGGAACACCCACGTCTGCCAGAACGGCGGAAGTATCACGATACGCACCGACACGCCGCGCTCGTTCCACACGCCGTCGTTGTTCGAACCCTTGACGCGGAAGGTGTAGGTGCCCGGACTCAGCGTCGTGTACTGCGCGTATCGTTGCGCGGCGCTCACGGCGATCCAGTCCTTGTCGAGGCCCTCCATCTTGTAGGCGTACAGATTTTTTTCGGGCGCCGTGAAGTCGAGCGCGGCAAACTCGAACGAGAACACGTAATCCTCGTGCGAGAGCGTGATCTCCGTAATTTCGGATAGAGGACTCTGAAACTGTACGTCTTTGTTCAACTTCCTGAAGGCCGTTAGCAGCACGGGCGGCACGTGCGGATTGTCGATGATGTCGGCGGGACGGAACACATTGAAGCCGTTGATGCCGCCGAAGTACAGCTCGCCCGACGGCGAGCGGAAAAACGATCCGCCGTTGAATTCATTGCTCTGCAGGCCGTCGCGCACCGTGTAGTTCTTAAACGTGCGCGTCCGCGGATCGAAACGCGACAGCCCGTTGTTGGTGCTCATCCACAGATTGCCGCGCTCGTCGGGGAGTATGCCGTACACGGCGTCGCTCGGCAGACCGTCGCGCCGCGTGAATGCCGTGAACACGCCGCGCCGGCTGTCGAAGCGCTGCAGTCCGCCGCCCCAGGTGCCGAGCCAGAAAATGCCGTTGCCTTCCTCATGCATACAGAACACGTAGTCGTTGTTCAATGCGCCGGGACGTTCAGGGTCGGCCCGCCAGGTGCGGAAACGGCCGCTGCGACGGTCGAGGCGTGTGAGTCCGCCTCCCTGTGTGCCTATCCACAGAGCCCCGTTGCTGTCCTCGTGAAAGAAACGGATGAAGTCGCTGCTCAGTGCAGCCGAATCTCCCGGATCGGCGGCGTAGCAGGTGAAACGCGGCGGACCCGGCGCCCTGGTGTCGAGGCGGCAGATGCCCGCACCGTGTGTGCCCACCCACAACACACCCCGCGGATCGAGATACAGCGCGCGGATCTCGTTGCTCGCGATGCTTAACGGATCGGCGGGATCGTGCACATACCTGATGCTCCGCCCCGTTCGCGGATTGAAGCGGCAGAGGCCGCCGCCGTTGGTGCCGAGCCAGAGGTCGCCCGACGGATCGCCGATCACGAGTCGCACCACATCGTGGCTGATCGAGGCCGGATCACCCTGGCGCGCGCGATACTGTGTCCAGCGGCCCTCCGCGCGGTCGTAGCGGTTGAGCCCGCCCCCGTGCGTGCCGATCCACAACACACTGTCGCGCGATTCGTACAGCGACCAGACGATGTTCTCGTTGAGGGAATTCGGATTGCCGAGTTCGCGCCGGTAATGCCTGAAGGCCTTGCGGCGCACATCCACCTTGTTCACTCCGCCGCCGTAGGTTCCAACCCAGAGGATGCCCGCGCGGTCCTGATACAGGGAGCGGATCTGATCGTAACTCAGACTGTTGCGGTCCAACGGATCATTGCGGTATCGAAGCGCCGCCCGTCTCTCTGTGTCGAGCGCGAGCAGACCGCCGCCGTTAGTTCCGATCCATAATGTGCCGCGGACGTCCTCGAGCAGCGCATATACCTGCTCGTGTCCGTCGAGGCCGCCCGCCGTCACCCGACGCGGAACCGCGGCGCCGCCGCGCCTGAGCATGAACAAGCCGTCGTCGGTGCCGATCCACAGCACACCCGCCTTGTCGACGTGCAACGCGCGTACAGCGGGGGAAACGCGCGAGTCTCGCGCTGGCTCGAGGGGGAAAGGCCGGATGTCGACCGGTGCTTCCCCGTCTCGCGGAACTGTGAGGCGGTACAGACCCTCATCGCCCCCGAACCATAAGGAGCCGGCACTGTCAAGACAGAGTGCGCGCACCGCCCTATCGTCCGCGCGCACGGTGGGGAACACGTGGCGGAAATGCCGCCGCGCACCACGCGGCAAAACGTCGAGCCCGTTCTGCGTGCCGATCCACATCGCGCCATCGCGGTCCTGCACAAGCGCATGGACAATATCACTGCCGATGCTCCTGTTGTCGGACGGATCGTGGCGAAACCGCTCGAAGGCGTTTTTCCCGATGCTGTACCGGTTTAATCCCCCGTTGAAGGTGCCGATCCAGATCGCCCGCGAGGCGTCCTCGAGCAGCGCCGTCGTGTGGTTGTAGCTGAGACTTTTCCCGTCGCGCGCTTCGCTGCGCATGACCGAGAATCCGTAGCCGTTGTACAGATTCAAGCCGTCTTCCGTCGAAAGCCAGAGCAGCCCGCGGCTGTCCTGCAGCACACCGAGTACGATGCTCTGCGAGAGTCCCTGTTCCACCGAGAGCCGTTCGAAGTAGAGCCGGCCGTCCTGCGCGTACAGCAACACCGGCAGCACAACGGCGAACAGCATCGCCCGACCCGCACGGCGCACCACACGTATCCGCGCGCTCGCGCAAGGAAGTGCGGCCGTGTCAGGTGCGGATGCTGCTGTGGAGGTGCTCATGGTGTGCCCTTGTGAAAAGCCACCCGTATACGCATGAAACAGAAGAGTGTTTCGTGTCTGTCATGAGCGGGCGCCGGGACACGCCGTCCGGCGTATGCCGTTCACCGACGGTGATGCGGGGCACCTCCTCCCGTGCCGAATCCGGCGGCTACTGCATCATCTGCCGGTACATCACCTGCACGCGATACTGCAGGGGGACGAGCACGCCATCCTTTTTCTGCAACACCATCCCGCGTGTGATAAGCTTCACGTCCATCCCCGCGCTCCGCGCGGTGAGAGTCATGCTGTCGCAGGGAATACTCTCGACATCGCGGTGTTCAAACGTGGCGTGGACGCGCTGTGCGAGCGCGCGCATGTCGAAACGCACCGAATCGATGCGCCGGTCGCCTTCGAGACGGACGACATCGAGCAGCGACAGATCCTCGCTCGTATTGAGCTGCAGACCCGCCTCGTCGAACGTCTTCGAACGCATCTCCCGCGACAGGTACTGCTGCACGAGCAGGCGGTCGTAGCCCGTGATCGTGAGTGGTTGTTCACCGGTTTCGTACGAGATGTTCTCGTCATCCGCCCGCGCCCAGCCATGGACATACTCCACGCCGAGCAGTCCTGCCACGTATTTCGGATCCTTGAACGAACTGCCGCGCCCGGGCGAGGTGTCGCGGAGGTCTTCGGCGAACCACTGCCGTATCCCCTCGTACCCGTACATGTCGCGCAGATACGAGAGCAGCGCGCTGATCTCGCGCGCATCGGTGAAGGACACCGTGGAGGCGGCCTTGTGCACGACGCCGTCCTTCAGAATGCCGTTGCGTTGCAGAATCTGTTCAAGCCGCGCGACCTGGTCGCGTTCCGACACCGAGAAGGCGCTCCACGGTCCGTAACTCACCACAACGGCCAGGATACACAACGAGAGCGGGATGGCCTTTAGACTGCGGGCGCGGCCGGAGAGGAAGTAGACGATCATGGCGGCGCACCATACACCCAGCGCGTAGGCCAGGTAGCGGCCTTCGGTGAGGCCGTACTCGCCGCTGCGCCGCGCCAGCGCGAAGAAGAGCAGCACAACAAGCGGCGCGAGAAGGATGTGGAACCATCGCGCGGCCGATCGCATCCACGCGTTGCCGATGCTGTCGCGTATCGGATGCAGGAGCAGCATGGTGAAGGTGCCCGTGCCCGCAAAGCCGAGGATGAGTTTGCTCACCCAGCCGCGCGGCCATTCCCATTCCACGAGCAGTTTGCCCACATAGGCGTAGAGGATCACGAGGTAGATGAGCGCAAGCGGAAACACGATGTACTGCGCGAACACTTTGAGCACGGCGGGATACGTCGTGTCGGTTTCGAGAGCCGCGAGGTCGCGCGGGAGTCCGGCCAGGAAGTACCATGTGTTGAACAGGCCCAGCAGCAGCACGCCGAGCTGTGCGTAGCGCTCGGCTCGGATCTGCATGCCGAAGAGGTTCTCGAGCGCTGCAAGGGCGATGGCGAGTCCGGCATAGAGCACACCCGTAAACACCCCCGCTGTAAGAATGCGCAGGAACATCACGCGGTTGTACTGCCAGAAGCCGTTCTGCTCTCCGCCGCGCAGGTAGGGTCCGACTGCAACCAGCAGATGCGCCGCCACGGCCAGCAGCGCGAGGCGCGCGCCGTGAACGCCGGGACCGGCGCTGAGGTCGCCGGGGAGCGACCAGCCATATGCTGCGAGCAGCACCGCGACAGCACCGTGTGTGATCAGACTGCGCATGCGGCTCCACAGCTCCTTCTCCGCGGTGAGCGCCACCGCCGTGAACAGCGGCGCACCGAGCAGCGCCGCGTATAACACGTTGATGAGCCACGCAACCGCGCGTATATCCTCGGCCTCGATAAGCGCCACGGCCGCGAAGGTGCCGAGCGCGGCGGTGAACAGAACCATCGGGAAGCGCGCGGCACTGTGCCGGGCATCGGCAAGGATCTGCTGAAGAGATGGGAGTTTCATGGTTCGTGTGCGCTGTGCTGGTGAGAAATATCCTGCCGATTGATTACGCAATATTACACTTTCACACGGGACAATGTAGTGCAGAATCGAGTATATAGTGTGAACCATCCCGCCGTGGCCTGCAACCGTTTTCGATTGTGGAACGCTTCACCGCTGGTGCTTCATGTTATTGTAGCATACCTCGAATTGTCTTGTTCATCACCTGTGGTGGATGTAATTTTCCCGTGTGGGTGCTGATCACATGCGTGTGGCACGAATCCCAAAATGTGGAGATACCGATGAAATCGATCGACTCTGTGCGGGGGACGAGATTACTCCTCCACGCTGTTGTCTGGTGTGTGTTGAGTTTCGGTGTTTTGACCGACGTGCAGGGACAGATAACGTGGAGGCAATTAGGCGGGCCCCCCGATTCAACCGGTCACGCTGCGACAGTGTCTGACATAGCCAGAGATGCACGCGGATATCTGCATGTGGCAAGTGAACGCGGTGATATAGCGCGCATCGATCTTGGAAGCGGAGATGTACACCAGGTACCCGCGTTACTCGGCGGCGATGTGCGATGCACAGCGGTCGGGGTGCACCCATCCGGACTCATCTTCGCGGCGACACGGGCTCATGGAGTATATGTATCACACGACACAGGCCTCTCGTTCGAACGTCTGGCCGCCTCACCAGCGGATATCGGCGAATGTCGCGCCCTGTCAATTCTGGCCGATGGTACAATTCTCGTAGGTGGAACAGGGGTGATCTACCGCTCGAGTGACGTCGGTGCCACATGGACGCGCTCGCCCCTTCCGGGCAACGCGCAGGTCAATGCGTTCGCATATCCTGCGCATGGGAGCACCGTCACTTGTGCTTTGTTGCCCGGACTGCTCGTCACCGAAGATGCCGGGCTGACATGGCGAAGTATCTACCAAGGTCCCGTGCCCTTAAATGTCACATTCATCGCCGGTGATTATGCATCGATGCTGTACATCGTGCAAATCGATATACAAGGTAAAACCAGGTTATACCGTATCGAGAGCGGACAGACATGGTCTCTGCTCTATACGAACGCAATCTCACAGGGTATGCGCGCCATCACCGTATCCCGCGGCTACGTCGCAATAGGTCATCGGGATGGACTCGACCTCTCCACAAATCAAGGCAGTCAGTGGTCAACGATAGGATCTGTATTCGTCGGACGCTCAATTGACGCGCTCGATATCGACGACGAGGGGAATGTATTTGCCGGGTGCAGCTCGCGGACACCGGTTTTGGAGGAAGAAGACAGGGATGGCGGGGTGTTCGTAAGCAGCATGTCGTTGAATCGACTGCAACTCACACGGCCTACGTTGCTGCGACCAATCCCGGATGCGATGGACAACGCGTCCATCGACACATTGGTCTGGCGCGCTGTATCTGGTGCCACGGAATACCTGGTGTCCGTTAAAGCGGTGGCAGGCTCCCTGAGGATTTCTCGTATCGTCAAGGATACCTTTTTCGTAACCGCGGAGCTCGAACGGGGGCAGAAGTATGGTTGGACCGTGACAGCAAAAAACGACATTTGGTCTGGACCGATTGTCGACGGTTGTTATTTCTACACAGGACCGGAAAAACCGATACTGTACCTACCCGAAAACGGAAGTACTGTCGAAATTCCGTTTTCATTTCAATGGAAGCCATGCAATCAACGGTCGGGATACCACCTTCAATGCGCCGTTGACTCATTGTTCACTGCCGTTGTTTTCGACAGCAGCGGCATCACCGATCTTTCGGTTGTCAACGCCAGACTCCCGGCTGACACTATTATTTACTGGCGCGTCGCCGGAATGGTGGGAAACGAAACGGGCATCTGGTCGGCAATCTGGAAGTGCAACGCGCGCAGTTTCATACCTCTCCCCGCAGTACGATTGTTACGTCCGGAACACGAATATCGATGGGTAGTGCAGGGCTGCATCTTCCAGTGGCATGAAGTGACACACGCGGAATCGTACACTATACAAATCTCGACGGAGCCGTATTTCCGCACGCTTGTGTATGAAAGGACAGACGTCCCGATTCCACAGATAGCCATCGACACATTGGAACTTCATACCAAATATTACTGGCGTGTGCGGGCTGCACGGGGCGCGGAAATAGGGCCCTGGTCAGAAACCTGGCGATTTGAACACGCCACAAAGCCGAACAGCCCCGTACTCGTAGCTCCAGCCCACGATGCGCAACTTCCGTACAACAGCGCTTTTCTCTCGTGGAAACATGCAGACGACGCGACCCTCTATAGGGTGCAAGTTTCTACGAGCAACACCTTTCATTCAAGTTTCTTCGCCTCGACAACGTCGGATTCACTCTACGTCGGGAAACTCCTACCACAGAAGAAATATTTCTGGAGGGTCATCTGCGAGAATCCGACGGGCGTGAGCGATAGGTCGGAGATCCGCAGCTTCATCACGGGTATTGTGAGCGCAATCGATGCACCGCGAAGCACGCCTGCCGACGCGACTCTCGGACCCAACGCCCCGAATCCGTTTTCCTTCAGAACAATCATACCCTTCACCATCGATCGCAGCACGCGCGTCACACTCACCATCCACGACGCCCTCGGCCGTCTCGTCACCACACTTGTCGACGGCGTGCGCGAGGCGGGCACGCATCAGGCGCGCTTCGACGCGCAGGGACTGCCGGCAGGAGTGTACGTGATCCGTCTGGAGGCGGGTGGTGGAACTGTGACACGTACGATTATTGCAGCACATTAGCACGAGGCGGCATCATGACACGATCTCTCGGAATCCTATTCATTTCGGTGCTCTGTCTATGCAACACGGCCACCGGGCAAACGATCAATGAGTGGGAATCACTCGGTGGCCCGATCGGCAACGTCTTAGGACTCATGGTCGAGCGTGGGATCATCGTCGCGGCGTGCTGGGATCAAGGCCTGCAAAGGACAACGAATCTCGGCGGCACGTGGACAAGAGTCTCCGACGGACTTGGCGTCACCGTGGAGGTGCGCAGCATTGTGCGGCATCCGTCCGGGCTCCTTTTAGCCGGCACTCGCTTCGCCGGTCTGTTACTATCCTCCGACATGGGCGCATCATGGCGCAAGGATACAACACCTGTGATGCCAGACGATATCACCGCGTTGACGGTTCTCCCCTCCGGCACTATTGTGGTGGGGAGCGGCACGACTGTCCTCACATCGATCGATACTGCGCGCACCTGGCGGTTGTATTCCGGTGTGATTCCACAGCACTCGAGATCTTTCACAACACGCGCAGGGTCCGGCGAGCTGTATTGTGGGGCGTCCAGAGGCATCTTCCGTTCCACCGACGAGGGCGCGACCTGGTCATCGATGCTGTCAGGTACGGACAGTGAGGGGTTTGGTCACATCATATCGTCGCCGGATGGTGTATTACTGGCCACAAGAGAATATCCGCCAGGATTTCTTCGGTCACTGGATGGTCAGTCTTGGACATATGTATACAAGGGTTTCCCGGGATCTACCGCTTCTCTTGCAGTCGATTCGCACGGGAACACATATTTTGGTAGCGATGGTGGATTGTATCATTCCGCAAATACGGGCCTATCCTGGCACCCGCTGAAAATATTCAACCCCGCATCCAGAATCAGCTCCATAATCATCGACGATACCGGGTGCGTGTACCTTGGAACAGCAAGGCAGGGTGCATTTAAAAGCGTGTATTCCGTCTGGAATTTTGTGACCTGGCCGGCAGAGCTTTTGTACCCACTGAACGGGGCGATGCGACTGCATGTACCCACTTCGCTCGAATGGACACGAGTGCCGAACGCCGCCAGCCATCAGATCCAGGTTTCCACCGACTCCACATTTACATCATCCGTTGTTCTGGATACAATTTTATCAGACACACGGCTTGTGGGATACACACTGCAGAACCGCACACGGTACTGGTGGAGAGTGCGAGGGCTCGGGTACGGTGGTGACGGGCCTTGGTCACTGATCTGGAGCTTCACGACAAGACGGCTCACGCCGCCGGCACCCGTGCCACTCTTCCCTCCCGATGGAGCAGATTCACTCACTGCCGACATCGTGCTCACATGGGAGCCCGCGAGTGATGCCGAAAGCTATACAATCCAAGTGGCGGAAGACCCTCTGATGCAGATACGGGTTGCCGAATCGGACACCTGCTCGCTGACACATTTTGCGTTTCATCCCGACGTGGCTTCACGAACGTACTACTGGCGTGTGCGAGCCGGGAATGTGGATACAGTGGGGCAGTGGTCAACGATCCGGCGCTTTGCCACAGCATCGTATTCAGGCGCTCCGATATTGGCGTCACCGGCGCGTGGTGACACAGTATTGGGGAGCGGGGTTGTAATGAAGTGGACCGCACCGCGCGCATGGCGTACGGCAGTTGAAGTGTTGGTCTCAAAGGACTCGACGTTCAGCTTGGATGTTTTGAAGGTGACCACATCGGGACCCTCCACCGATTCCGCGTATGTCAGAGGTGTGCTGCCCTACGCCCGGTACTACTGGAAAGCCCGCTGTCTGTGGTCGTACGGCGCTGCCGGCCGGTTTTCAGACACCTGGTCCTTCGAAACAAAACGCGGTCTGCCCGCTCGCCCCGAGCTGGTCTTCCCGCCCGACGGCGCGGATTCCCTCTTCGCCTCGCTGCGCCTGTCGTGGCAACCAGTGATTGATGCGGAAACGTATGGCATCGAAATGTCCGAAGAGCCGCGCCTACAATCCAATGTCACGCGATTCGATTCGCTCACCAAAGCGTCCACTATTCTGGATCAATTACCCCTCAACAAAACAATATACTGGCGTGTGCGCGCAAACAATTCCACCGGGTCGGGGTCCTGGTCACCGATATGGTCCTTCATCACGGCGCCATATTCAGGCCGGCCCATACTCACCGACCCGCCCAACGGAGCCACCACCGGCGCCTACGCCCTCTGGTTCCAATGGCAGACGCCTCTTACCTGGCAGCCCTGGTCATTTCTGGAGATCTTCACAGATTCGGCTCTCACTCGTCGGAAGACACATCGGTCCACCTATAAGTATGGATCAGTTGCAGAAAAGATTATTGAACTGGAGAAGAACACAAAATATTACTGGAGGGTGCGTTTCACATGGTCGTACGGCGCCTACAGTGCGTACTCCGACACGTGGTCCTTTACAACCAATGACGTCGTCGATGTCGATCAGCCGATAAGCACCAGCAGACCGACACATCCCGTCATCGCCGGGAACAGTCCCCAGCCCTTCACGTCATACACGGATATCACCTTCGCACTTCCCGTACAATCAACGGCAACGCTGCGCATCCACGACGCCCT